>CAZONS010000144.1:0-8598 GCA_964581195.1 uncultured Thiobacillus sp.
TCGACGTCGTATTCGTCGTCCCAGGCCAGGAGGCCGGCGGCGGCGTGTTCCAGGAGGGATTGTTCCTCGCTGCCGCGAAAGTGTTCGACGATGTCGCGGGTGCTCAGTTCGGGATGTTCGCGCAGCAGCACGACCACGGTGGCCAGCGCTACGGCTTCCGGCCTCTCGCTCTCCGGCAAGTCGCCCATGCGGCTGGCGCGCGCGGGGTCGTGCAGCAGCGCTTGCAGGGCGATCTGCCAGGAGGAGGGCTGCACCGCCGCGCGGCCACGTGGTGGGCTGGGGGGGGCGGCCTCGCGGCGATGGCCGCGTGGGGCGCGCGGCGGTTCCAGGCCGGTGAGGCTGGCGAGACGCTGCTGCAGCATGCGTTTGAGCAGGGGCGCCTGTGCGAGTTTGTCGATCAGCGGTTCCGCCAGTTTGGCGAGACGGACCTGACCTTCCTGCGAACCGAGGTCGGTTTGCGCGGTGAGTTCGGCGAACAGGAAGTCGGACAGGGGCATGGCGCCGTCGCAGCGTTTGCGGAAGGCGTCGGCGCCCTGGGCGCGCACATAGCTGTCCGGGTCTTCGCCTTCGGGCAGGAACAGGAAGGCGAGGCGCTTGCCGTCCTGGATTTGCGGCAGGCTGTTTTCCAGGGCGCGCCAGGCGGCGCGGCGGCCGGCGTTGTCGCCGTCGAAGGCGAACACCACGTCGTCGGCCAGGCGCAGGAGGCGGGCGGCCTGGTCGGCGGTGATGGCGGTGCCGAGGGTGGCGACGGCGTTGTCGACGCCATGCTGGTCCAGCATCACCACGTCCATGTAGCCTTCCACCACGACCACCCGGTTTTCGCCCTGAATGGCGCGGCGGTGCTCGTGCAGGCCGTAGAGTTCGCGGCCCTTGTGGAACAGCGGGGTTTCCGGCGAGTTGAGGTATTTCGGCTCGCCCTTGCCGAGCACGCGGCCGCCGAAGGCGATGACCTGGCCACGCTCGTTGCGGATGGGGAACATGATGCGTTCGCGGAAACGGTCGTAGCGCTTGTCCTCGTGGACGATGACCAGTCCGGCTTCCACCAGGAGCGGATCGGCGTAATCGGCCATCGCCTCACGCAGCCCCTGCCAGCCTTCCGGCGCGTAGCCGATGCCGAAACGGGCGGCGGTCTCGCCCGTGAGGCCGCGATTTTTCAGATAGCTCACCGCGCCTTCGGTGGTCTTGAGTTGCTTGCGGTAGAGGGTCGCGGCGGCTTCCATGCGCTCGAACAGTTGCTCGCGGCGGCTTTCCTCTTCCGGCGGGCGGCGGCTGCCGTCGTCCGGTACCTGCATGCCGACGCGGCCGGCGAGATCCTTGACCGCTTCCACGAAGGGCATGCCGGCATGCTCCATGAGGAAGGAAATGGCGGTGCCGTGGGCGCCACAGCCGAAGCAGTGATAGAACTGCTTGGTCGGGCTGACGGTGAAGGAGGGGGATTTCTCGCTGTGGAAGGGGCAGCGCGCCTGGTAGTTGGCGCCGGCCTTCTTGAGCGGGACGTACTGTTCGACGACCGCGACGATGTCGGTACGGTCGAGCAGTTGCTGGAGGAAGTCCTGGGGAATCATGGCCGCCCGATTGTATCGCCGTGGTGTAGCCCGGATGAAACGCAGTGGAATCCGGGGTTTCGCGCCACACCAACTTCCCGGATTCCGCTGCGCTGCATCCGGGCTACGGGAAAGCCACTATGCGAGGGCGTCCTTCACCAGGCCGGAAACGCTGTTCATGTCGGCGCGGCCGGCCAGTTTCGGCTTCAGCCAGGCCATCACCTTTCCCATGTCGCGCGGGCCGGCGGCGCCGGTTTCCGCCACGGCCTGTTTGACCAGGGCGGCGACTTCCTCGGCGGCGAGCTGCTGTGGCATGTAGGCGGAGAGGACTTCGATCTCGAAGGCTTCCTGGTCGGCCAGGTCCTGACGGCCGGCGGCCTGGTATTGGCCGAGCGAGTCCTTGCGCTGCTTCAGCAGCTTTTCGACGATGGCGACCACGGCGGTGTCGTCGAGTTCGATTCGCTCGTCCACTTCCTTTTGCTTCATCGCGGCCAGCAGCAGTCGGATGGCGCCGAGGCGGGCGCTTTCCTTGGCGCGCATGGCGGCCTTCATGTCGTCGCTGATCTGTTGCTTGAGGGACATGGCGATCTCGCGGAGGAAGCTGAAAAACAAACGAGCCTGAAACATCAGGCTCGCGGCAGACCCGGGACGTCCCGGGTTCAGTACATCTTGGGCGGCAGGGTCTGGCTGCGCAGGCGCTTGTGTTGACGCTTCACGGCGGCGGCCAGCTTGCGTTTGCGTTCCTGGGTGGGCTTCTCGTAGAACTCGCGAGCACGCAGCTCGGTCAGCAGGCCCATCTTTTCGATGGTGCGCTTGAATCGGCGCATGGCAACTTCAAAAGGCTCATTTTCTTTAACGCGAACGCTGGGCATCGGTATTCCTGTTTGCGGATGGGCAAAAAAAGATGCGGGATTCTATAACAAGCCTTGGCGGGGTTTCAATAAAATTGCCGTCCTGATTTCATTTGGATCGTCCATGCTCGTCCTCGGTGTCGAATCTTCCTGCGATGAAACCGGCCTCGCGCTGTTCGATACGACGCGCGGCCTGCTGGCCCACGCCGTGCATACTCAGGTGGCGATGCACGCCGAGTATGGCGGCGTGGTGCCGGAGCTGGCCTCGCGCGACCATATCCGGCGGGTGATTCCGTTGACGCGGGTCGTGCTGGCCGAGGCCGGCCTGGAATTGGCCGATCTCGACGCCATCGCCTACACCCAGGGGCCGGGCCTGGCCGGCGCCTTGCTGGTGGGAGCCGGTTTCGCCAATGCCCTGGCGCTGGCGCTGGACATTCCCACGATGGGCGTGCATCACCTGGAAGGGCACCTGCTCTCGCCCTTGCTGGCGACGCCGCGCCCGGATTTCCCCTTCGTGGCCTTGCTGGTGTCCGGTGGCCATACGCAACTGATGCGGGTGGATGGCGTCGGCCGCTATGAACTGCTCGGCGAGACGGTGGACGACGCCGCCGGCGAGGCTTTCGACAAGACCGCGCAGTTGCTGGGCCTCGGTTACCCCGGGGGCCCGGCGCTGGCGCGGCTGGCGGAGGGCGGCGATCCCTACCGTTTCAAGCTGCCGCGGCCGATGTTGCACAGCGGCGACCTGGATTTCAGCTTTTCCGGGTTGAAGACAGCGGTGCTGACCCTGGCGCGCCGGGAAGGGGAGACCGCGCGGGTGGATATCGCCGCCGGCTTCCAGGCGGCTGCCGTCGATGTGCTGGCGGGCAAGAGCCTGCGGGCGCTGCGCGAAACCGGCTTGCTAACCCTGGTGGTGGCGGGCGGTGTGGGCGCCAATCGTGCCCTGCGCGCACGGCTGGACGCGGAGGCGAAACAGCATGGCTACGCGGTGTTCTACCCGCCGCTGGAATTGTGCACGGACAACGGCGCCATGATCGCCTACGCCGGGGCGCTGAGGCTGGCGCATGGCGCGGCGGCGGATGGTCGTTTCACGGTGCGGCCGCGGTGGGCGTTGGGTGAGTTGACGGCACCCATGCGGGGGGGATGAGGCCCAGGGCCGTTATCCGCCGAGCGTGGCGCGGACATCTGGCGGAAGGCGCGATCGCTTTTCCGCCCTACAGCTTGAGGATCGGTTTGCCGATCAGTTGCAGCGCTTCGTTCGGGAACATCAGGACCACTGACAGTAGCGCCAGGATGGCGAGCACCAGCAGGGTGGAGAAGATGCTCGCGGGGCGCAGCCAGCCCCAGTAGCGGGCGGCGAGGAACACCATGTCCTTCTTGTGCTCGGTCATGCGCAGCCAGCCGCGCATCAACGAGGCGACCAGCCAGACGCTGTAGCCGCCGGCCAGCGAGGCCAGTACCACGCGGAACACCGTGAGCAGATCCCATTCGCGCACACCCTTGTAGAACAGCGAGACGGCGCCGACGCTCAGAGCGGCGCCGGCCGCGAGCATGATGTTGATGATCATGCGGCGGCGCTCGCGCGCCAGATCCTGCTGCCGGGTGATGAAGAAGTCGTCGATTTCCTTCTTGAAGTATTCGGTCTTTTCCTCGACCAGACCGGTGATTTCACGCCGCATCACGGCGATGCGCTGGTCCAGCACGTTGGAGAGCTGCAACGCCGCGTAATCCACCAGTTCGCGCACGTCGTCCTTGGTGAACTGGCGCTGGCTGTGCAGTTCGTGGGAAATCTTGTCGAGTTTCTGGTCGATCGCCTGGCTGGCGTTGTCGACCACCTGTCCCATGCGTTCTCCGGCGCGTTCGACGGCCGCTTCGGAGGCGGCGATCAGGCTTTCGCGGGCGTAATCGATGGTTTTCTCGAACATGGTCATCTCTTTTTGAAGGCGGCTTCCTCACCGGAGAGCAGTTTGCGGATGTTGCCGTGGTGGCGTGCCAGGACCAGGCCGCAGAGCAGAACGAGGATGCCGACCTGTTGGCCACTTTCCGGGCCACTGCCGAGCAGCAGCCAGCCGTAGAGGGGCGCCAGGGCGGCCGCCACCAGGGCGGAGAGCGAGGAGATGCGGGTGACGGCGAAGACGATCGCCCAGGTGGCCACGGTCAGGCCGCCGAGTCGGGCATCCAGCGCCAGCAGGACACCGAGCGCGGTGGCCACGCCCTTGCCGCCCTTGAAGCCGAAGAAGACCGGGAAGAGGTGGCCGAGGAAGGCGGCCAGTGCCGCCAGGTAGGGGGTGAAGGCGGGCAGGCCCCAATGGATGCTCGCCCATTGCGCCAGCCAGACCGCGACATAGCCTTTGAGCGCGTCGCCCAGCAGGGTGAGCGCGGCGGCGGACTTGCGGCCGGTGCGCAGCATATTGGTGGCGCCAGGGTTGCCGGAACCGTGGCTGCGCGGGTCGGGCAGGCCATAGGCGCGCGCCACCAGGATGGCGAAGGAAACCGAGCCGAGCAGGTAGGCGGCAACAACAATCAACGTGATTTCAGTCATTTGCGTAAAATGCGCGGCCTTTTCGATGGCTTTGGGCCGGGGGTTGGATGGACATACTGTTTCTGCGGGATTTCCGCCTGGAGCTGATTATCGGGCTCTACGAATGGGAGCGCAAAGCGCCGCAGCCGGTGATGATCGACCTGGAGATCGGGTTGTACGACCACAAGGCCGGCCATACCGACCAGATCGGCGACACGATCCACTATGGTCTGGTGGCCGAGCGCATCCGGGAAAGCGTGGCGCAACGCGAGATCCGTCTGGTGGAAACACTGGGCGAGCATATCGCCGAGATCGTGCGCGGCGAGTTCGGCGCGCCCTGGGTGAAGGTCACGGTACGCAAGCTCGCGATCCTGCGCGGGGTGAGGGAGCTGGGCATCATCGTCGAACGCGGCTCGCGGCTCTGACGCTGACCGCTCGCTACACCAGTCCGGTCGGCAGGCCGTCGATGCTGTGCGCGTTCTTCATGCGGCGATACTCGGCCATGCCGTCTTCTCCCTTCTTGCGCGCCCATTCCGAAAGTGTGCCGCGGTCGCCGGCATGGCCCATCAGCGGCACGCCGGCGCCACAGGAGGTTTGCGCCGATTCCACCCGCAGCATGACGATCTGGCGCGCGCCGGGGTGCTCGGGAAAGAGGGCGCGCAAGGTTTCCCAGCGCGGGTCGCGCGGCGGGATGCCCTCGCCGCGGCCATAGACCCGCAGGAGCAGCGCGTCGGTTGTGAAGCTGCAGAACATCATGGTCATGCGCGGGTCGACGCGCAGATGGGCGGCGGTCTCCGCGCTGCTGCCGGTGAGGTCGAGATAGGCGAGGGTGCGTTCGTCCAGCACGCGCAGACTGTCCAGACCTTTCGGCGAGAGATTGATGCGGCTTTCCGGCGCCGCGGTCGCGACGAAGAACATGTGCTGTTTGCGGATGAAGCTCATCAGTTCCGCCGTCAGTGCATCGTATAACTTGGCCATTTCAGCTCCTATGCCAGGCCGTTGCGGCGCATGAAGTCCAGCAGGATACGCAGCCGCCGCACCGCGTCGTTCATTTCCAGCATCGCCTGGCGCGCGGCCGCTTTCAAGGGCAGCACCTCGGCCAGGCGGAAGCCCGCCCAGCTGGCATCGTCGTGGATTTCGCCCAGATTGGATGTCGGCGCCTTTGCCGCCAGGGCGCGCAGCAGATCGAGCGCGGCGCGACAATCGGCGGGAACCGGCTGGGTGGCCTCGTCGTTCTTGTCGCGTACCTGGCCGACCAGCAACTGGGTCGCTTCCAGGCGCGTGCTTTCCACCACGAAGCGTGCCTCGCCGCGCGCCTCGATCAACATGACGCCGGGTGTTTCCATGTCGGCCGTGACGATGCGCGCATGGCAGCCGACGGTTTCGGGTACCGCCGCCTGCCCGACCTCGGCGCCCCGCTTGATCAGGCAGACACCGAACGGCCGTTCCCGCCGCAGGCAATCCGCCGCCATGTCGAGATAGCGCGCCTCGAACACCTTGAGGTGCAGGCGTCCGCCGGGAAACAGGACGGTGTTGAGAGGGAACAGGGGGAGTTCATGGCCATGGCTTTCCGGCGATAACAAGTCCCGCAGCTTCGAGAGCGGCTTAGTCATGCGCGCCCCAGGGCTGGATCAGTTGATGCGCGATGCCCAGGTGGTCGAGGATGCGGGCGACGATGAAATCCACCACCTGCGCCACACTCTGCGGTCGATGGTAGAAGCCGGGATTGGCCGGCAGGAGGGTGGCGCCGGCCTCGGCCAGGGTGGTCATGTTGCGCAGGTGGATGAGCGAGAAGGGGGTTTCCCGGGGCACCAGGATCAGCGGTCGTCGTTCCTTGAGCATGACGTCGGCGGCGCGCTCGATCAGGTTGTCGGCGAGACCCTGGGCGATGGCCGCCAGCGTGCCCATGGTGCACGGACAGATCACCATGGCGGCGGCCGGATTGGAGCCGGAAGCCGCCGGCGCGAACCACTCTTCCTTGCCATAGGCGGCGAGGCGGCCGCCGTGACCGGAAAAGCGCGTGTCGAAGAATGCCGCCACCTCGGCATTGCCGGCGGGCAGCTGGAGATCGAGTTCCTGGCGGGCGACGACGCGCGCGGCTTGCGAGATCAGCAGATCGACCTGGCAGCCCGCGCGCAGCAGGCTTTCCAGAAGGCGCAGGCCGTAGGCCATGCCGGAGGCGCCGGTGAGGGCGAGGGTGATGCGGGTCATGGCGGCATTCCAGATCGGGGAGGCGTGAGCGTAACCCAGGTCGGCCGCGCTATCGACTGCCGGGCGGGTGGTCACGATCCGGCTCCGGATTGCCGGCGAGCAGATGCGCGGTCGCCAGTCCGTTCACCAGGCCGGTGATCCAGGCCGCGCCGAGAAACAGCGGCATCAGGCCGAGAATGCTGGCGCCAGGCAGCAACCAGACATCCACCACCAGCAGCTGGGCGCCGATGTGAGCGAAGGCGGCCAGCAGCGACAGTCCCACCGGCCCGAACCAGCGCGCTGGCAGACGGATCGCCAGGGCCAGCAGCAACAGGCTGGACAGGCCGCCGGCCAGGCTCAGCACGAACGCCGGGGTGAGGAACTGACCCAGCGCCAGGGCGCCGGCGACGATGCGCAGACCCGCGACCCAGGCGGCGGTTCGCCAGCCATAGCGATACAGGACCACGAGGGTGACGATGTTGGCGAGGCCGGGTTTGACACCGGGGATCGGCAGGGGGATCGCCGCTTCGGCCAGGGTCAGGCCGATGGCTGCCGCGGCCAGCGCGGCCACCCGACGGTCTTCAGGGCTGGCGTGGAGTTCGAGTCGCATGCCGCGATGTTAATCGCGCCGGCGCGCGGATGCCGCATGCGCGTCATCGCGGGACGTGCCCCTTGTCGGCCAGGATGCGCGCAAGCTCCCGGTACTGTTTGCGCGCATCCGGTTGCATCGCCCGGTAGGCCTGGACGATGTCATCTTCCTCCCTCGCCCAGACCGGCGGGGCGGTGGGGAGCGGCTCCGCGTCGGCGAGCGCGAACAGTTGATAGGCCTTGATGTCCAGCGCCATGGTGAGGGCTTTCAGGGTTTCCGGTCGCGGCCACTGGATATCGTTCTCCATGCGCGACAGGCTGGATTTGGTGATGCCGGCGCGTTCCGCGAGTTCATCCAGGGACCAGCCATGCCGTGCCCGAAGCCGGGTGATCGTTTTGCCAATTTTCATGTGAGTCATGCCCGTTACGGCGCGGGAGGCCGTCGCTGGCCATCCTGTCAGGGTTGTTCGGATTTTTCATATTCTTGAGGGCGGCGATGCTGCCCTCAAGTTGCACAGACTGCAACATTCGGGGTGCCTTGGCATGTTTGCCCGCGCAAGTCGCGGCACGTTGACAGGCGTTGCGTGTTGCGGAACACTCGCCCGCGACGCCCTGCCCGCGCCGCGGCAAGGGTGATCTTCAAGCCAAGACCAGATCAACAATAAATGACAGTGGGGTATGAAATGAGTCCGTTGCGCAAAGCCCGTCTCGAACGGGGATTGTCCATCTACGATCTGGCCGATGCCGTGGGCATCTCGGCCGCCAGCATTTCCCGCCTGGAACGGCGGATCCAGAGCACTTCAGCCACCACCGCCGCGAAGCTGGCCGCGCTGCTGGGCCTGTCACTGGCGCAGGTGCTGCTTCCCGAGGTGCATGAGGAACAGGCGGATCAGGCCGGCCCGGCAAC
>CAZONS010000145.1:0-8564 GCA_964581195.1 uncultured Thiobacillus sp.
ATGAAAACCTGGCCGACCTACCGCGTTTCGCACGGCATGGTACGCACCCTGCAAAGCCGGATGTGGGATTGCAACTGGCAGATGCGCCTGCCCGATCTGGGTTACGCCTCTCCCGCCAGCGTCGCGTTGATTTCCTACCTGAGCCATCAGGCCAAGGGCGCCGCGCTCGACCTGCCCGGCATGAAGCGTTAACAAGGAGACACCATGAAACTCAAGCAAACCCTCTTGCTGGCCGCGCTGACACTGGCCGCCAATGGCGCCGCGATCGCCGCCAAACCCGTGGTCGATGCCAAGCTCAAGGCGCAAGTCGACAAAATCATCGCGCTGAGTTTTCCGGCTGGCGAAAACCAGGATCTGTCACGCCTGAAGCAGGACGATACACTCCAGGCCTGCAACCAGTACCGGGACAACGTCCCTGAGAAAGTCGCGGCGGCGATCATCGAACGCGAGACGAAGAGCATCCAGTATCCCGCCGACGGCAAGCTGATGGGCGACTGGAAGATCGGCGAGAAGTACTACGCGATGGGCTTCGCCTACCGCATCGGCACGGTTGAACCCGACAAGGCGAACAAGGATCGCGGCGGCAACTGCTATGCCTGCCATGCCGCCGATCCCAAGGAAGTGGCCTTCGGCACCATCGGCCCCGGCCTGACCGGCTACGGCAAGCTGCGCGGTTCGGGCGACGACATCGTCAAATACACCTACGAGAAGATCTACAACGCCCAGGCCTTCAACGCCTGCTCGCAGATGCCTCGCCTGGGCCATAACGGCATCCTGACGCCGGAAAAGATCGCCCACATCACGGCTTATCTGATTTCGCCCGAATCGCCGGTGAACAAGTAAGTCTCCTCCCACGCTCCGGCGTGTATTTTTCAACCGCCCTTCGGGGCGGTTTTTTTCGTTTCACCGCTCCGCCCGGCAATAACCGCCGTTGAACCCGGATCCTGGCGCGCGGGATGCGCCCCGCACGCCCCCCCTTTGATGCGGGGCGTTCTATAAAACAGGCATGACCGCCTGGCTTCGCACCGTCATCTCCATCCTGCTCCTGGCGCTGTGCGCCGGGGCCGGCCATGCCGCGCCACCCTGGTCCGAAACCGGCGCCGATGGCGAGGCGGTGCTGCATCTGTATTTCTTCCGCTCGCTCACCTGTCCGCACTGCAACGACGCGCGTCCCGAGATCGCGGCCATCGTCCGCGAGCGGCCCTGGCTGGTGTTGCACGATCACGTTCTGAACGGGCAGCCGGACAACGTCCGCCTGTATCAGGAGATGGCGCGCGAACTGGGTGAAGAGGCGGTCTCGGTGCCGGCCTTCCTGTTCTGCGGCGAGATGCGGGTGGGCTGGGGCGAGGGGGCGAAAGCCTTCCTCGCCGGCCGCCTGGATGCCTGCCACGCAAGCCGGCTCGGCGGCGCCGCGCAACCCTCCGCGCCCGCGGGGCCGGAGATTCAACTGCCGCTGTTCGGCGCGCTCGACCCGTCCACCCTCTCCCTGCCGGCGCTGACCGTGGTGCTGGCCGGGCTGGACGCCTTCAACCCCTGCGCTTTCTTCGTCCTGCTGTTCCTGCTCTCGATGCTGGCGCATCAGAAGAGTCGCGCCCGCATGCTGACGATCGGCGGCGTCTTCGTGCTGGTATCCGGGCTGATGTACTTCGCCTTCATGGCGGCCTGGCTCAACGTCTTCCAGTTGTTCGGCCATCTCGCCTGGGTGACGCTGGCGGCCGGCGCCCTTGCTGTGTTCGTCGGCGTGGTCAACGTCAAGGACTTCTTCCTGTTCGAGCGCGGCCTCTCGCTGTCGATCCCGGAGTCGAGGAAGCCGGACATCTTCCGCCGCGCCCGCGCCATCCTGAACGCGGACAGCCTGCCGGCGATGCTCGCCGCCACCGTGTTCCTGGCCATCGCCGCCAACTTCTACGAACTGCTCTGCACCGCCGGCTTTCCCATGGTCTACACGCGGCTGCTGACGCTGGCCGATCTCTCTCCGGCTGGCCGCTATGGCTGGCTCGCCGCCTACAACCTGATCTACGTGCTGCCGCTGGCGCTGATCGTCATCGCCTTCGCCCGCACCCTCGGCGCGCGCAAGCTGACGGAACGGGAAGGCCGCCTGCTGAAGCTGCTGTCGGGGACGATGATGCTGGGCCTCGGCCTACTCTTGCTGATCGCCCCGGAACGGCTGAACCAGGTGGGTGTGGCCTTCGGCCTGATGGGCCTGGCGGTGGCCGTCACCTGGCTCGCGGCGCGCCTGACGCGACGAGGCCCAGCCTGACCGACCGGCCGTGGAATTGCCGACGGTCAAATCAATTACGCGGTGAGCGGCCGCCGCCGAACGCGGATTGTTAGCATGCGCGGTCGTCCGACCCACACTCAGGAGCATTCATGAAGCATCCCGGAAGAATCACGCTGCTCGCGGCCGCCTTGAGCCTGCTGCTGGTCGCCTGTGGCGACAAACCAGCGACCACCGCCACCGCCGCCATCAAGGTGAACGGCGAGGTGATCGGCGCGACCGAGATCGAGGCCAAGCTCCAGTCCTACGCGCATCTTCCAGCGGATCAGAAGCAAGCCGTGACCCACACGATCCTTACCTCCTTCACCGATTCTGAATTGCTGCGCCAGGCCGCGCTGCGGGAAAAACTCGATGCCGATCCGGCGCTGCAGGCCAGGCTCGCCGGCGCCACCCGGCTGATCATGGCCAACGCCTACATCGAGAAGACCCTGGCCGCGGCCGCGAAGCCGAGCGCGGCCGAGATCAAGGCCCATTACGACCAGCACCCCGACCGCTATGCCCAGCGCAAGCATTACGTGTTGCGGGAGATGGTCGTCCTGGGCGGCCCGGCCGTTCTCGCCGAGGTCGACGCCAGGGCGGGGTCGCTCGGCGACCTGGACAAGCTGGGCGCCTGGCTGCTGCAACAGAAGATCCCGCACAACGAGCAGCCGTTGAGCGTCACTTCCGAGCAGGTGCTGGAACCCGTGCTGGAGAAACTGCGCCTGGCTCAAGGGGGCGAAATCATCCGCCTGCCGGCCAGCGACAAGCTGACCGTGCTGCGGGTGAACCAGGTCGAGGCGCGGCCGCTCACCCTGGAGCAGGCAAGCGCGACGATCACCGGCCGGCTGCTGGAAGAGCGGCAGGGCGAAGCGATGAAGCAGGCGATGAAGACCCTGCGCGACCAGGCGAAGATCGAATACCTGCCGCCCTACCAGGCGCCCAAACCCACCGCGCCTTGACGCGGCGGCCGACCTGACGGCGCCGCCTGGCGCGGTCAGGTCGGCGCGTCAGGGTTTCTTGCTCGCGAGAAACTCGACCAGGCCATCGATATCCTGCTGGCTGAGCGTCCTGCCGGCCTTGCGCATGCCGCACATGCCGGGGTTCTGCCGGGTGGACGTGTATTTCTCCAGCTTCACCTTCAGATAACCGGGCTGCTGCCCGGCCAGGCTGGGAATCGCCCGGGTGACGCGGGTGCGCGGCGTGCCGCGGATGTAGCCCTTGGCGTCCGGGCCATGGCAATCCGCGCAGGCGATGCCGTAGACCCGCTCCGAGGTGTAGACCTGCTGGCCCCTGGCGAGCAGGGTTTGATCCGGCGCGGTGATGGCGGGACGCGCGGCGGGCGGGCGGGGGGCGTAATAGTTGGCCAGGATGACCAGTTCCTGCTGTTTGTGCAGGGAGGCGATCAATTCCATGGCGTCGCTTTCCCGCTTGTTCTCCTTGAACAGCCGCAGCGCCTTCATCAGATAGCTTTCGTACTGCCCCGCGATGTTGGGAAATTCCGGCCCGGGCGCCTGGCCATCGACGTAATGGCAGGCGCTGCAACGCTGGATGTGGATGGAATCCGGCGTGACGCCGGTTTCGCCTTCCGCGCCATGCGCCAGCGAGGCGGACGCGGCCCAGATGAGGGCGACGGACAGATTCCTTAGAGATGTGCTCATGCCATTCACTCCTATCGACTTACCCTGTTGACCCTGGCATCCGCCGGCATGCCAGGGTTACTTGAACGTGTAGCGCATCGACACGAAGATCAGGTGCGTCTCCTGATTCGCCGGCGCCACACCCAGTGTCAGCACCGTCGGGACATTGCCGTTGGCCCAGTCCGTCTCCTCATACTTCTCGTAACGGTAATCCACCCGCAACGCCATGTTGTCCTTGAGCGCATAGGTGCCGTGCACGCCGAGAGCGGTGAGGGTGGAGTTGACGTCGGGAAGGTCCGTATAGCCCGGGTAGCGCATCTTGCCGGTGAATTCGGAATACACCAGGTCGGCGCCGACATCGAGTTTCTTGGTGATGGCCTTCCAGTTGACGCTCAGTCCCACCGTATCGGTCTGGTTGCTGTCCGCTTCCACCCAATTGGGTGTGACGCCGATCCACTCCTGTCCGGCCTGCTCGGATTTCAGCTTTTCGTGGGTGTAGTAGAGCGAGGCCGACACCTTGTCGTTGAGCGCGTAGTTGAGGCTGGGGGTGGCGGTGAAGCCGCTGGCCTCGGTCAGGCCGAGCACCATGTTCTTGTACGCGTCCCGGTAGTAGTCGAGGCTGAGGCCGACGTTGACGTTGTCGCGCGCGGCCCAGCCGAGATCGAACCCCGCCTTGTCGCGCGCCCGGTCGGCCATTTCGAAGGCCTTCATGAACGGCGTTTCCGGGCTGCCATAGGCGGTCGGGGTGTAGGCCGAAGCGTCTCGGTCGGCGCGCGATACCTTGAACGTGGTCTCCAGACTCTCCAGCGGCTGGAGTTTCAGCTTCGCCCAGAGCGTGCGGTCCTCGGTCTCCTCGGCCTGCTGATAGGTGCGTTCCATCCTGTCGTTGTCGAAGCCGGCGGAAAGGTCGGCGTCATTGCCGAACCGGTAACCGGCCTTCAGCCGCACCAGGTTCTGGGTGAAGCTGTAGGGACGGTTCATCCGCGTGGCGAGCGAGATCGGCGCATCGGTGACCTGATAAGCGTAGGCGTTGACCGGTGTGCCGTTGTCGCGGTCGCTGTAGGTGTAGCTGGCGTCCAGGCGCAGCCTCGGCATTGGCCGGGAGTTGACTTCCAGCTTGGCCAGGGTGGTGTCCACCTCGCCGTCGAGATTGCCAGTCGGTGTGACGGCGGATGTGCCATAGGGCAGGAAGGTCTGATCCTGGGTCATGCGGCCACGCGCGAACTTGGCGCCCAGACGGGTGCGATCGCTCAACTGATAACCGAGCTGCGCGCTGAGTTGATGGAACTGATTGTCCGGCGATTCCGCGATCCGCCCGGTGGCGGGGCCGACCCCGGGATTGTTCCAGGTGATGGCGTCGTGGCCGTTGTCGAACACGGAGCCGTCGTAGGCGAAGCGTGCCTGCAGCCGTTCACCCTGGTAGCCGGCCGCGACGCCGAAATCATCGGTCCGGTAGTCGACCGGGACGGCGAGGATCTGTGGTGTGTCGTAACCGAAACCGGCGCCCATGTCGCGGGTACCCTCCCGCGTCTCATGACGGTAGTGGCCGCTGATTTCCCAGTTTTTCCCCGTGACGGCCGAAAACCGGAGACCCGTGCGGTCGCGTTCGGTCCGCAGCGTGGCGCGGGTCAACTGTTTTCGGAAATTGGGCAACTGGTCGTATTCGAAGCCGACCTCGTATTTCCCCTGCCGGCCACCCTCGACGCTGACGCGGCGGGAGTCGAGGCCGAGATCGACGAACTCGCCGTTGAGAAAGGCGCCGTCCAGCTTGCCGCGATAGGTGACCGCGCCATTCAGGTTGATGACGGCGCCGCTGTCATTGAGGCCGGTATAGCGGCCGAAATGGCTGGCATCGTCGCTCTGGGCGCCGATCCCGCCCTCCACCCAGCCGGAACGGCCGCTGGTGTCGGGACAGTCCTCGCAGGCGCCGGCTTCGGCGTCCTTGTCGGTCTTGGCCGCGCAGGCCGGCATGGCCTGCATGAGCGCCGCCACCAGCAGCGCGTATCGCATGGGGATTTTGCTCGCTGACATTTTGTTCTTCCTCGATTTCGGTTCGGGAATGGCGATGGGCGTTTTCATGACATCAGCGCATCTGCGTCACGCCGGACGGGTGGTTGGACCCATGCGTCTGTGCGTGGCAATTGAGACAGCCCTTGGCGCCCATGAACATGTTGTTGGGCAATTTGCCGCCGTCATAGCGGACGTTGGCGTGGAGGTTCATCGGGGCATGACACTCCTGGCACAACTGCGGCACCCGCTTTTTCAACAACGCCGGCTGGTTGGAACCGTGCGAGGTATGGCAGAGGTTGCAGTCCTCGGCGGCGGGTGCGTGCTCCCAGAGGAAGGGGCCGCGTTTTTCGGCATGGCAGGAGACGCACTTCTGGCGGACGCTGGCCTTCACCATCAGGCCGGTGGCATTGTCGCCATGCACGTCATGGCAGTCGGTACAGGCCATCTTGCCTTCCTTCACCGGGTGGTGCGAGGCCTGCTGGAACTTGGCCCGTTCCTTGGCGTGGCAGTCATAGCAGACCGCGGCCTGCGTCCGCCGATCCAGCACCGGATCCTTCGCCTTGTGCAGGGTATGGCAGGAGGCGCAAGCCACGTTGTTGAATTCGTGGGTACCGCCTTTCCAGCCGATGCGCTGGTGGGTCTGGTGGCAGGACAGGCACTTTTCGTTCTGTTCCTTCACCGGCGTCCAGGCGTTCTTGCCGAAGTTGATGATGTTGCCTGCGCGCTTGTCGGCTTTCTTGGCCTTGGTGTGCGTATTGCCGGCGCCGTGGCAACTCTCGCATTGCTTGTTGTCGTGGCCGAAGGGCGTGCGCGCGTCCGCCTTCTCCGCGTGCTTGGTCTTGAATATCGGGAAGACGGGATATTCGTTGTCCTCGTCGTGGCAGTTGAGGCAGGTGTCGGCGCCATCCTTGCTCCACTTCCCCAGCTTGATCTCGGCGACCGCCGCCTCCTTGTCCTCCAGGAGCATGCGCACCCAGGACACTTTCTTGCCGCTTGCCGCGTCAGTCTTGTCTCCGTCCTTGTCCGCCGCGTGCGGCGGCGTGGCGACCGCCAGGCCGAGGAGGAGGGCGAAGCATCCCGCTTTGATCCGTGCCATTTTTTCAAACATATGCATTGTCCCTATCTGGTCGCTTCCAGGAACCGATGCGCGCATCGGTTGGCCAGTTCTCTGCTTGCATGCCGCGCCTGCTTCGCGCTTCACGCATCGTGCAACCTTCAACAATGGAAATGGAGGGCCATCGCTGGCCCTCCGTTCAAGTCACTCTTTCAGATCAGGGGTTGTTGGTCGGATTGGCCAGTCCACTGTGCACATTCTTCACGGCATACGGTCCGTTCGGGCCATGGCACTGGTTGCAGCGTTCCGCCACCGCGCCATTCAGCATGTTGCCCTGGGTGGCCGCCACCGCGCCCACCGCCGTGCCGTAGACACCGCCGCCGCCCAATCCGCCCCAGTCGGAGACGTGGTTGCGCGCGGTCGCCGAGTCATGACAGGCCGTGCAGGTCGCCGCTTTCGGCGAGATCACCTTCCACAGCAGCGGGTCGGTGGTCAGTGTGCCGGTGAACGGGTCCGTGTCCTTCTTGCTGATCACCGCGCCGAACGGGCCGACGTCGCTCTCGTAGGTGCCCTGGCCGGTGACCGCGCTGGTCAGGTGGCAGGTGGTGCAGTCGGACAGAATGCCCGGGTAGGCCACTTCGTGCGTGTAGTTCTCGACGTTGTCCGCCGCCGCGAAAGGCGTGACGCCATCCGAAACCAGCGTGCCATTCTTGTTCCACGGACCCGGATTCTTGTTGCCGTGGGTGAACGGGAACTCGCGTTTCGCGCCGCCGTGGATGCCGTGGATCATGCGCTTGAACTGGTAGGACTCCTGGAAGCCGCTGCCATCCGCCATCACCGTCGAGGACATCCTGAGCGGGTCATGACACAGGGCGCAGGCGATCACCGAGTTGCGGGCGCCGCTGTGGAAGGCCGTGGTCAGGGTATTGGAGCCCGAGGTCGTGCCCAGCGTGCCATGACAGTTGTTGCAATAGGCGTCGGAGACGATGTCGCGGCGCGGCGCCAGGGCGGCGCCGTCGAGGGCGACATCCTTGTAGGTGTGCTGCATCGAGACATTCATCAGGACCGGGCCGGCGATCGGCGTGCGCAGGATGACATCCAGTTCCTGCTCCTTCACCTGGCCGATCGTGATCACCCGCGCGGTGCCCTGTGCCACCGCCGTGGCGGTGTCGGCCGGGATGGCGATGTCGATGCTGTAGTGGTTGCTGCCGTCATTGACCGCGGTGGCGTCGCGCGCCGGATAGACGTTGGCGCCGCTGCCGCCATTGTTGTAGCTGGACCATTCGGTCAACGCGCTGGAAGCACCGATCAGGTTCTTGTAGGCGACATAGAAGCGCAGGTTGCCGAAGCGGCTGTTGCTGGTGCAGGTGACGCCGCCGCAGTCGGCGGTCAGGTCGTACAGCGCGTTGTTATTGCTCGGATCGGCGACGTTGTAGGCGACCGTCACCTTGCGGGTGGCGGCGTTGTACGTGGCGCTCTCGATGTTGACCTTGTACTTGGCGGCGTTTTCCTCACCCTGGTTCCAGTGCACCTGGTTGGCGCTCAGGTTGCTGCCGTCGGCATGGCAGCCGGCGCAGTTCAGGTTGGTCATGGCGTCGGCGTTGGC
>CAZONS010000146.1:0-8558 GCA_964581195.1 uncultured Thiobacillus sp.
GGCCGCATTCTCGAACCGATGGGCCTGGAAGCCATGCCGCAGGCGGCCTTCGGCGTGCCCGAATGCCCGGAACCGCATGTCACCTTCGTCGAGAACTGCATCGCCAAGGCTCGCCACGCCGCCGCCCATACCGGCCTGCCGGCGCTGGCGGACGACTCCGGCATCTGCGTCGATGCTCTCAACGGCGCTCCCGGCGTCTATTCCGCCCGTTATGCCGGCGAACCCAAATCGGATGAGCGCAACAATCAGAAGTTGATCGAGGCCCTGCAAGGCCAGGCCAACCGCAAGGCGCATTACTACTGCGTGATGGTCTACGTGCGCTACGCCGACGACCCCACCCCGATCATCGCCGAGGGCGCCTGGCACGGCGAGATCATCGACGAACCGCGCGGCGCCGGCGGCTTCGGCTACGACCCCTATTTCCTGGTGCCCGCCTTCGGTCAGACCGGCGCCGAGATGAGCATGGAAGACAAGAACGGTATCAGCCATCGCGGCCAGGCGTTGCGGACGCTGGCGGAAAAACTGGCGGCGCTGGAGGCGTAGGTCGGGTTTGGCGAGATTTTTGCGCCGTAACCCGACATCTGACGTGCCAACGTCGGGTTACGCTGCGCTAACCCGACCTACGCCTCCACCAGTTCCAGTTTCGCCAGCAGTTCGCCGGCGCGCTTGTCGTTCGGGCGCAGGCGGCGGGCGGTGTGGATGCAGTCCAGGACTTCCGTGACCAGATGCAGGTCGCGCCCGTACTGTTGCATGTAGTTGATCAGCAGGTAGGCATGGTTGAGCAGCAGACGCGGGTTGCCCGGCAGCTTGTGGCGCGCCTCCCGCAGTAGCGCGAGGGCCTCGTCGAGCTTGCCCTCGCGGGACAGGCGCACCCCCTGGTCCATGATTTCCAGGGCGGCCTGGGTCGCTTCCCGCACCAGTTTCTCGCCCGCTTCCGCGCGTCCCGCCTCGATGTAGAGTTCACGGACCCGGCTCGCATAGCCCGGGTTCTCGTGGTGGTTGGCGAGCAGGCTGGCGAACAGCGCGTCGGTGGTTTCCTGGTCTCCCAGGCGCATCAGGGGGCCGGCCAGATCGAAGGTCATTTCCGGTGGCAGGCGATGCGCGTCATGGCGCAGGAGGGGCGCCAGTTCCGCGAGCACTTCACGGGCGGCGGCCTCGCCCTCGCTTTGGAGCCGGATCGGGAGGGCCATCACCCGCGCCAGGAATTGCGCATTGCCGTCGTGCTTCATGTCCTCGGTCAGCCGCTCGATCACCCGGGCGGCTTCGCCGCTCTCGCCACGCGCGAGAAACACGCGGGACAGGCTGAGATAGGGCTCCACCGTCGCCAGCGGCGAATGTCGTCCCAGCTCGATGCCGCGGCGATAGGCCTGCTTGGCGGTTTCAAGGTCGCCGCGCCGGGCGGCGATCTGGCCCAGGCTGGATTGCCGGGCCGCGACATGGGGCGACACCGATAGCGCGCGTTGCACCGCGGCCTGGGCGCCTTCGAGATCGTCCAGACTTTCCAGGGTGCGGGCGAGCAGGTCGTGCGCGTCCAGATAGGAGCGGCTGCCGTTGGTGACCGTGATCAGGTGACGCCGCGCCTCTTCCAGGCGATTGTCCTGGTAGAGGATGCGCGCCAGACCGAGCCGCGCCCAGGGCAGGTCGCGCTGGCTCAATGCCTCCTCGAACACGGCGCGGGCCTGGTCGAGATCGCCGATGAGCAGGGCGATCTCCGATTTCAGCCGTTTCAGGTCCCAGGCATGGGGCGTTCCCGTGGCGAGCATCTGATCGACCAGGCGCAGGGCCTTGAGGTATTCATGGTCGCGCATCGCCAGTTCGATCGGCGCCAGCCGGGCTTTCTTCTCTATCTGGCGCAGCAGGCGGGTGTAGAGCAGGGTTTCCGTGATCGGCTTGATCAGATAGTCGTCCGGCCGCGTCTCGGCCATGCCGGTGACCATTTCCGGCGTCTTTTCCGCGCTGATCATGATCCACACCGCGTGGGGCGCGAGCAGGTTGCGCTGGCGCGCCTCCTCCAGCAGTTGCTGGCCGTTCTTGCCCTGGCCGAGATGCAGGTCGCAGAGCACGGCGTCGTAACGCTGTTTCTCCAGCATCGCCTGAGCGATGCCGCCGCTCGCGGCGAAGTCGATCCGGGTGGCGCCGGCGCGCCCGAGCAGGCCGCGCAGGATGCCGCGCATCCCCTCGAAATCCTCGACGACCAGAAACGATCTCTTCGAGAAATCAGGGCGGGGCGCATCATGGATCTTCATCGCCGCATCCTCACGGCAGTGTCATATGGAAGCAGCCGCCGCCGAGCCGGCCGCCGTTTTCCAGGCGCGTGCCGCCATGGCGTTCGCCGCCCCGGTGCAGGGAGGCGACCACGCGGGCGAAATAGAGGCCGAGGCCGGTACTGCCGGTATCGAAGTGGATGCCGCGGTCGCGCGCATTGCCCTGTTCCAGCAGGAAATCCGGGAAACCGGGGCCGTCATCCTCGACGCGGATGCTGACGCCGCCGCTCGGGTCCGCCGCGATCAGGCAGAGCACCCGCGCGCGCGCATAGTGCATGGCATTGTGCAGGGCCTGCACCAGCACGCCCAGGATCAACTCGTAATCGACCCAGCCGTGGAGATCGTCGGCACAGTCACAGTCGATCGCGATCCCCTTCGAGTCGGCCAGGTTGGCGACGCGGGAGAGGGCATCGCCGGCCAGATCGGCGAGGTTCTGTTCCTGGGGATCGAACGGGTAGAAGTCCTGGTCGATCTTGTAGAGGGCGAGGAGCTGGATCAGGTGATCGTTGATGCGCTGGGTTTCGTAGAGCGCCTGGCTGGTCTGCCGGTGCAGCGGCGTCGAGTGATCGGTCGACTGCGCCAGGGCGGACTCCAGGAAACTGGCCATCACCGCGAGCGAGTTCTTCATGTCGTGCACCGACGACACCAGAAAGCTGGACATGCTCATGCCGGATTCGGCATGCGGGAAGGGACTGTCTTGCATCGTTTCATGACCTCGGGCCGGGTGGGCATCACGCATACTATCGGCATGCCCGAGATCATCTTTAACCCCAAGCCCGTCGCGCCCCTGGCGGTCTACGTCCACATTCCCTGGTGCGTGCGCAAGTGCCCGTACTGTGATTTCAATTCGCACGCCCAGCGCGAGACCATTCCGGAAGCGCGCTACCTCGATGCGCTGACTCGCGACCTGGAGGGCGCCCTGCCCGAGGTCTGGGGGCGCGAGGTATCGAGCGTATTCATCGGCGGTGGCACGCCCAGCCTGTTCACGCCGGAGGGCATCGACCGCCTGCTCACCACCCTGCGCACCCTGCTGCGCCTGTCGCCGCTGGCCGAAATCACCCTCGAGGCCAATCCCGGCACCTTCGAGGCGGCGCGCTTCCGGGGCTACCGCGAGGCGGGGGTGAACCGCCTCTCGCTTGGCATCCAGAGCTTCAACCCGACCCACCTCGGGGCGCTCGGGCGCATCCACGACGAGCGCGAGGCGTGGGCGGCGGCCGCAGCGGCCATCGACCTGTTCGACTCGGTCAATCTCGACCTGATGTATGCCCTGCCCGGACAGACCCTGGAACAGGCGCGCGCCGACCTGGAAACCGCCCTGCGCCTGGGGCCGGCGCATCTCTCCGCCTACCACCTCACGCTCGAACCGAACACGCCGTTCGCGGCGCACCCACCGATCCTGCCCGATGACGACCTCGCCGCCGACATGCAGACGCAGGCCGAGAGCCTGCTCGGGGCCGCCGGCTACGAGCACTACGAAACCTCCGCCTTCGCGCGGGCGGGGGCGCGTTGTCGCCACAATCTCAACTACTGGACCTTTGGTGATTACCTGGGTCTGGGCGCCGGCGCCCATGGCAAGCTGAGCTTTCATGATCGCATCGAACGCCAGTCCCGCCTGAAGCACCCCAAGGCGTATATGGACGCGGTATGCGCCAGCCCCCCGAGCCACGTCGCCGAATCCCGGGTGTTGGGGCGAGACGACCGGGTGTTCGAATTCATGATGAACGCTCTGCGCCTGAACGAGGGCTTCGATCCTCGCCTGTTCGAGACGCGCACCGGCCTGTCCATCGCCGTCGCCGAGCCGGGCCTGGCGGCGGCCGAACGGCGGGGCCTGCTGCTGCGCGACCTGCACAACGTTCGCCCCAGCGAAACCGGGCGGCGCTTCCTCAACGAGTTGCTGCAACTGTTCCTGCCGGATTGACGCGCGCCCTCGTGGCGCCGGCTCGAAGCCGACGCTACAACCGCGCGAAGAAATCCAGCAGGCGCGGCGGCAGCCAGCCGTGCCCGCCGGGAAAGGGGCCGGTGACGAAGCCGACATGGCCGCCGGTCTCGGGGAAATCCAGGGTGACCCAGGGTGAGACCTGATCCGCCGCCGGCAGCGCCTCGCCAGGCATGAAGGGGTCGTTGCGGGCGTTGATGATCAGCGTCGGGAGCGCGATGGCCGCCAGTCCCGGTTTGCTGGCCGCTCGCGCCCAGTAATCGTCGGCGTCGCGGTAGCCATGCAGGGGCGCGGTGAACAGATCGTCGAAGGCCTTGATGCGCGTGACCGCGCGCAGCGCCCGTCGGTCGTAGAGGCCGGGATGGCGCTCCAGCTTGGCCCGCGCCTTGGCTTTCAGCGTACGCAGGAAATGCGCCGTGTAGACCCGGTTGAAGCCCCGGTCCAGCGCCGCCCCCGCCGCCGGCAGGTCGAGCGGCGCCGAGATGGCGGCGGCCGCACGCAGCAGCTCGCGCGCCGCCTCGCCGCGCTCGCCCAGCCACTTCAACAGGGCGTTGCCACCGAGAGACACGCCGACGGCATACAGGGGCACGGGGTCTTGCCCCAGATGCCGCAGGATGCGCTCGATCTCCGCCGTATCACCGGAATGGTAGGCGCGCGGCAAGCGGTTCGGCTCGCCGGAACAGCCCCGGAAATGCGGTACCACGCCACGCCAGCCACGGCGTTTCACCGCCGCCATCAGCGCCCGCGCATAGGGGCTGCCGGAGTCGCCCTCCAGACCGTGGAACAGCACCAGCAGCGGCGCGTCGATCGGGCCGTCGACCCGGTCGAGGTCGATGAAATCACCGTCCGCCAGTTCCCAACGTTCGCGCCGGTAGTCCACTTTCGGCGCGGCGATCAGCGCGCCGGCGAGGGTCTGCAGGTCGCCACCCGGCAGCCAGAACGGCGCCTGATAGGGGCGGACGAGCAGGGAGGGAGTCGTCATGGCTGGACGGGCTGTAGCTGAGGCGAGGGTGGCATCATGCCATCGTGGTCGGCGCCTCGGCATGCGCAATGTTTGAGCGAGGCGGTCACGCGCGCGTATATTGCCGCCGTTCCGGCGCGCCGCGCGCGGGAACGACAAACCAACCCATTCGGAGGCGACCTCATGACCAGCTATACCCGCGACGACCAGCTTGCCGTGCAACCGGAAACCAATTTCGGTGGCCGTATTGAAACCTCCGGCGCCTACATCGGCCGCCTGACCCTGGCCAAGGAGCGCACCGCCAAGACCGGCACGCGTGGCATCGAATTCAACTTCGAGGCGGATGACGGGCGGGTGGCGCGCTACCTGACGCTCTGGGTGGCCCGCGCCAATGGCGAGAAGATCGAATATCCCTACAGCCTGCTCTCCGCCCTGATGACCTGCCTGGACGTGAAGAAGATCGACTCCACCTCGGAAATGGTCGATGAATGGAACGCGGCGACCGGGATGTGGGCGCCGACCGAGGCACAGATCTTCCCGGAGTTGATGAACAAGCCCATCGGTGTGCTCCTGCAGCGCGAGGAGCGGGAATGGGAGGGCAAGACCTACGTCAGCATGAAGATCGTCCAGTTCTTCGATCCCAAGGACCGCAGCACGCCTTCCGAGATCATCTCCGGCAACCGTTCCGGCCAGGCACTGGAGAAGATGGTCACCAACCTGCGCGAAACCGTGGTCAGGGCCGACGCTCCCCCGGCCGGCGCGGCGCCCAGCGGCGCCGGCGGCAACTTCGCCGAGATCGACGACGACGACGTGCCGTTCTGAGTAGCGCCGGCTATCTGGTCTGACCTGGATTCCACGCTCCAGCGTGGGATCCGGTCAAGGGTAGGCGCACGTCGCCTTGCGCGGCGACGTGCGCGGATATACATTGGTCTTGAAGTGTTTATCCAGGAAGGACGATATGCAACTTACCCTCTCCCGCTGGGGCAACAGCCTCGCCGTTCGCATCCCCGCCGAAGTCGCGCGCAACCTCGCGCTGGAAGAGGGCGCGCAAGTGGAATGCGCGACCACCGCCGCCGGCACGCTGGAACTCATTCCAACCGGCAGGAAAGCGCGCGAAGCGTGGTTGCAACACCACTTCGAGCAAGTCAATGCGCGTCTCGCCGATCAGCCGCTGACCACGCCCAGCGCACAACTGTTACGCGAAGAAGCACGGTACTGAGGTGATGCCGGTCTACGTCGATACCAGCATTCTGGTCGCCGCCCATACCCGCGAACCGCATACCGTCCTGGCGCAAGCCTGGCTGGCCGGGCAAAGCGGTGGCGGCCTCATCCTCACCACCTGGGCGCTGGTCGAATGCGACAGCGCGTTGGCCATCAAACGGCGGCGCGGCGAACTGGATGAAGCCGGCCAGATGGGCGCCAGCGCCGACATCGACGCCTTTGCCAGTCGTTTCGTCCCCCTCGCCACCCCGCTGGAAGCAGACCACCAGCGCGCCCGCGAACTGGTTCGCCAGGCCGCCTCCGGCCTGCGCGCGGGTGATGCCCTGCATCTGGCAATGGCACTACGCCTGGGCGCCAGGCAACTCGCCACGCTGGATCGGGTGCTGGCGGACAATGCCGTCAAGCACGGGATGGCGTTGGCGATTGATATGCCGGACTGATGGCTTGGACGCTCCAGCGTCCTGAAAGTCCATGATGCTGGAGCGTGGGAACCCGTCAACCAGTCAATGCCGCCTGTCGTGGCAAGGGGTATTCCCTGTTTGAGCCGCCCCGCCCCAGGCGCGTATATTCGGCCGTTTCGATTCAACGGCTGCCATCATGATCCGCGTCCGCGGCGCCCGCACCCATAACCTCAAGAACGTCAACGTCGACCTGCCGCCGCACAAGCTGGTGGTGATCACCGGCCTGTCCGGCTCGGGCAAGTCCTCGCTGGCCTTCGACACCCTCTATGCCGAAGGCCAGCGGCGCTATGTCGAGTCGCTTTCCGCCTACGCCCGGCAGTTCCTGCAGCTGATGGAAAAGCCGGATGTGGATCTGATCGAGGGCCTGTCGCCGGCGATCTCCATCGAGCAGAAGGCGACCAGCCACAACCCGCGTTCCACCGTCGGCACGGTGACGGAGATTCACGATTACCTGCGTCTGCTGTTCGCCCGCGCCGGCACGCCGCGTTGCCCGCATCACGGCATCGAGCTGGCGGCGCAGACGGTGTCGCAGATGGTGGATACCGTCCTGCAACTGCCGGAAGAGACCAAGCTGATGATCCTGGCGCCGCTGGTGGTCGGGCGGAAGGGCGAGCAGCTGGGGCTGTTCGACGAGTTGCGCGCGCAGGGTTTCGTGCGCCTGCGGGTGGATGGCGAGGTCTACGACATCGACAGCCTGCCGCTGTTGGAGAAGAACAAGAAGCACACCATCGAGGCGGTGGTCGACCGCCTGAAGATCCGCGAGGACGTGAAGCAGCGTCTTGCCGAGTCGTTCGAGACGGCGTTGCGCCATTCAGACGGCAAGGCCTTGGCTGTGGAGATGGATACCCAACGCGAGATGCTGTTCTCCGCCAAGTTCGCCTGCCCGGTGTGCGATTACGCGCTGCCGGAACTGGAGCCGCGCATCTTCTCCTTCAACAACCCGATGGGCGCCTGCCCGAAGTGCGACGGCCTGGGACAGGTGACCTTCTTCGACCCGGCGCGGGTGGTGGCCTTCCCGCATCTGTCGCTGGCCTCCGGCGCGGTCAAGGGCTGGGATCGCAGGAACGCCTTTTTCTACCGGATGCTGGAAGGCCTGGCCATGCACTATGGTTTCGACCTGGACACGCCCTACGAGGCGCTGTCTCCCGCTGTCCAGCAGATCATCCTGCATGGCAGCGGCGCCGAGGAAATCACCTTCCAGTACCTCGGCGAGGGGGGGCGGAAAGTTGCCCGCCGGCACCGTTTCGATGGTGTCATTCCCAGCCTGGAGCGGCGCTACAAGGACAGCGAATCGCAGCACCTGCGCGAGGAGCTGGCCAAGTTCATCGCCACCCGGCCGTGCCCGGAATGCGGCGGTTCGCGCCTGCGGGTGGAGGCGCGCAACGTCACCATCGGCGGCAGGACGCTGCACGACCTTTCCCGTTTGCCGATCCGCCAGACGCTGAAGTTCTTCCAGGAACTGAAACTGGAAGGCAACCGCGCCCAGGTGGCGGACAAGATCGTCAAGGAAATCGCCGCGCGGCTGACCTTCCTCAACGATGTCGGTCTCGATTACCTCTCGCTCGACCGTTCCGCCGACACCCTCTCCGGCGGCGAGGCGCAGCGCATCCGCCTGGCATCGCAGATCGGCTCCGGGCTGACCGGAGTGATGTACGTGCTCGACGAGCCCTCCATCGGCCTGCACCAGCGCGACAACGACCGCCTGCTCGGCACCC
>CAZONS010000147.1:0-8467 GCA_964581195.1 uncultured Thiobacillus sp.
GGCTGCCTGTCCCTGCTGGAGGCGGCCGGCCTGGCCGGCCAGGCCTGGCTGCCGGGCAACCGCGACGATACCGCCGCGCTGCTGCGCGCCATGGATGTGTTCGTGCTGCCCTCGCTCGGCGAAGGCATCTCCAATACCATTCTGGAAGCCATGGCCAGCGGCCTGCCGATCATCGCCACGGCGGTGGGCGGCAACCCGGAACTGGTCGGCGCGGGCGACAATGGCACTCTGCTTGCCCCGGGTGACGATGTGGCGATGGCGCGCGCGCTGCTAGACTACGCCGCTGATTCGGAGCGCCGTGCCAGCGAGGGTGCCGCCTCGCGGCGACGCATAGAGAGGGATTTTTCCCTGGCACGGATGGCCGCGGCCTACCAGGCCGTATACGAAACAGCCCTTGCAACCTGACACCAATAAATGACATGTGCGGCATAACTGGCGTCTTCGACCTGCGTGAAACCCGGCCCATCTCCCGCGAGGTGCTCGCCCGCATCAACGACATCCAGTCGCATCGCGGCCCCGACGAGGCCGGCCTGCATCTGGAACCGGGACTGGGCCTGGGACACCGCCGCCTGTCCATCATCGACATCGCCGCCGGCCAGCAACCCCTTTTCAACGAGGACGGCGGCGTGGCGGTGGTGTTCAACGGCGAGATCTACAACTTCGTCGACCTGATTCCCGAGCTGACCGCCCTCGGCCATGTCTTCAAGACCCGCTCGGACACCGAGACCATCGTCCATGCCTGGGAGCAATGGGGCGAGGACTGCGTGCACCACTTTCGCGGCATGTTCGCCTTCACCCTCTGGGACCGCAACCGCCAGTGCCTGTTCCTGGCGCGTGACCGCCTCGGCGTGAAACCCCTGCATTACGCGGTGACCGACGACGGTTACCTGGTGTTCGGCTCGGAACTCAAGACGCTCACCGCCTGGCCGGGCTTCCGCCGCCAGATCGACGATCACGCGGTGGAGGACTATTTCGCCTACGGCTATGTGCCGGAACCGCGCACCATCTACAGCACCGCGCTGAAGATGCCGCCCGGCCACCGCCTCCTGATCCGGCGTGGCGAGACGGTGGGCACGCCCCGTGAATACTGGGATGTGCCGTTCCAGCCGCATGCCCGGATGAGCCTGGAGGCGGCCGAGGATGAGCTCATCGAGCGCCTGCGCGAGGCGGTGAGGATACGCATGATCGCGGAAGTGCCCCTGGGCGCCTTCCTCTCCGGCGGGGTCGATTCCTCCGCCGTGGTGGCGATGATGGCGGGGCTGTCGGGACAGCCGGTGAAGACCTGCTCCATCGCCTTCGCCGACCCGAAATACAACGAGGCCGAGCACGCCTTGCAGGTGGCGCGGCGTTACCACACCGAACACCACGAGGAGCAGGTGGCGTCCGACGACTTCAGCCTGGTCGACGAACTCGCCCGGCTCTATGACGAGCCCTATGCCGATTCCTCCGCCATGCCGACCTGGCGGGTCTGCCAGCTGGCGCGCAAGACGGTGACCGTGGCGCTCTCGGGGGATGGCGGCGACGAGAATTTCGCCGGCTACCGGCGCTACCGCTGGCATGCCTACGAGGAAAGGATGCGCCACCTGCTGCCCTATGGCTTGCGCAAACCCCTGTTCGGCTTCCTGGGCCGCGCCTATCCCAAGGCCGACTGGGCGCCCAAGGTGCTGCGCGCCAAGACCACGTTCGAGGCGATGGCGCGGGACAGCGTCGAGGGCTATTTCCACGGCGTCTCGGTGATGGGCGACGGTCTGCGCGCGCGGGTGTTCAGCCCGGGCTTCAAGCGCCGTCTCGCGGGTTATTCGGCGGTGGAAGTGCTGCGTCGTCACGATGCCCGCAACCCCGGGCGAGACCCGGTGTCCCGGGTGCAGTATCTGGACATGAAAACCTACATGGTCGGCGACATCCTCACCAAGGTGGACCGCGCCAGCATGGCGCATGCCCTCGAAGTGCGGGTGCCCTTCCTCGACCACAAGCTGATGGAATGGGTCTCCGGTCTGCCGGTGGATTACAAGCTGCGCGGGGGCGAAGGCAAGTTCATGCTGAAACAGGCGCTGGAGCCCTATCTGCCTCACGACATCATGTATCGCCGCAAGATGGGCTTCTCCATCCCGCTCGCGGAATGGTTCCGCGGCCCGCTCAAGGACAAGCTGCGCGCGGCGATGAGTTCCCCGCGCATGGCCGACAGCGGCCTGTTCGACATGGCCTTCCTGGCGCGCATGGCCGACGAGCACGCCCGCGGCGTGCGTGATTACAGTTCACCGCTCTGGGCCCTGCTGATGTTCGAGGCCTTCCTGCGCAACCAGGAGATTCAGCCATGACGCTGCGCGTCCTCCACGTCTTCGACCACTCCCTGCCGCTGCACTCCGGCTACACCTTCCGCAGCGCCAACATCCTGCGCGGCCAGCGCCGGCTGGGCTGGGAGACCTACCATCTGACCAGCCCGAAGCAGGGCCAGGTCGCATTGCCGGAAGAAGAAGCGGACGGCCTGCGCTTTTTCCGGACGCCGGTGCCGAGCGGCTGGCCGAGCCGGATGCCCTTCCTCAATCAGTGGGCCTTGATGAACGCCACCGAGCGCCGCCTGCTGGAACTGGCGCGGGAGCTCAAGCCCGACCTGCTGCACGCCCACTCCCCGGTGCTCAACGCCTACCCGGCCCTCCACGTCGGTCATCAACTGGGCATTCCCGTCGTCTACGAGATCCGCGCCTTCTGGGAGGACGCCGCCGTCGATCATGGCACCCAGTCCGAATGGGGCCTGCGCTATCGTCTCACCCGCGCCATGGAGACGCGCGCGGTGCGCCTGGCCGACCAGGTCGTCACCATATGCGGCGGCCTGCGGGGCGACCTGGTCGCGCGCGGCATGCCGCTGGAGAAGATCGGTGTCGTGCCGAATGCCGTCGATATCGAGCAGTTCACCCGGGGCGGGGAACCCGATCCCGAACTGAAGGCCCGCCTGGGGCTGGCCAACAGCCGCGTGATCGGCTTTCTCGGCTCGTTCTATGCCTACGAGGGACTGGACCTGCTGATCAAGGCCCTGCCGAGAATCCTGGAAAGCGCGCCCGATGTGAAGGTGCTGCTGGTCGGCGGCGGCCCCCAGGAAGCCAACCTCAAGCGCCAGGCCGCCACGCTCGGCCTGACCGACAAGGTCGTGTTCGTCGGCCGCGTGCCGCATGCCGAGGTGAACCGCTACTACGATCTGGTCGACCTGCTCGCCTACCCCCGCCATGCCATGCGCCTGACCGATCTGGTGACGCCCCTGAAGCCGCTGGAAGCGATGGCGCAGGGACGTCTGCTGATCGCCTCGGATGTGGGGGGGCATCAGGAGCTGATCGAGGATGGCCACACCGGCATCCTGTTCCGCGCCGGCAATGCCGCCGATCTCGCCGACAAGGCGCTGGCCGCGCTGAATCTGCACGATGGCGGCGACACCCTGCGGGTCAACGGCCGCGCCTTCGTCGAACGCGAACGCAACTGGACGAGAAGCATCGCCAATTACCGCGATATCTACGCGCGCGCCCTCGGGAGGGCGATATGAGCGTGGCCGGCGCGTCGACGCCGGGGCCACGCCTCATCGTCCTCTCCAGCCTGTTTCCCAATGCGGCGCAGCCGCACGCCGGACTGTTCATCCGCGAACGCATGTTCCGGGTCGGGCGTCACCTGCCCCTCACGGTGGTGTCGCCGCGCCCATGGTTTCCCGGCCAGTCGCTGATCCGGCGGCTGCGTCCCGGTTACCGGCCGCAGCCGGGGCGTCGGGAGACGCAGCAGGGCGTGGAGGTGTCGTTTCCCCGTTTCCTCGCGCTACCGGGCCTGCTGCGCCGGCTCGATGGCGTCATGATGGCGCTCGCCTGCCTGCCCGCCCTGTGGCGATTGAAACGGCGGGGCTACAACCTGATCGACGCGCACTTCGCCTACCCCGACGGCTATGCCGCCACCCTGCTCGGGCGCTGGCTGGGTCTGCCGACCAGCATCACCCTGCGCGGCACCGAAGTGCCGCACAGCCGCGACCCGGTCCTGCGCGCGCGGGTCGCCCAGGCGCTGGCGCGCGCCACCCGGGTGTTCTCGGTGTCCGACTCGCTGCGGCAACTGGCCATCGGCCTGGGCATGCCGGCCGCGAAAGGGCGGGTGATCGGCAATGGCATCGACCTGGAGCGCTTTCAGCCGGTGTCGCGCGCGGCGGCGCGACACCGCTACGGCCTGCCGGCATCGGCGCGGGTGTTGATCTCCGTGGGCGCCCTGGTCGAGCGCAAGGGATTCCACCGGGTGATCGAGTGTCTGCCGGAACTGCTCGAGGCGGTTCCCGACCTGCATTACCTGATCGTCGGCGGCGCCAATCCGGAGGGCGACATGCTGCCCGAACTGCGCGCCCGCGTTGCCGCCGCCGGGCTGGAGGCGCGCGTGCATTTCCTCGGCGCGCTGCCGCCGGATGAATTGAAGTGGCCGCTGTCCGCCGCCGATGTGTTCGTCCTCGCCACCCGCAACGAAGGCTGGGCCAATGTCTTCCTCGAGGCGATGGCCTGCGGCCTGCCGGTGGTGGCCACCGACGTCGGCGGCAACCGCGAGGTGGTGTGTCGGCCCGAGCTCGGCAGCATCGTCCCCTTCGGCGATCAGGCCGCCCTGACCGCCGCCCTGCGCGAGGCCCTCGGTCGCGACTGGCCGCGCCAGGCCATTCTCGACCATGCGGCGGCCAATGCCTGGGAGACGCGGGTGCGCGTCCTGTTGGCGGAGTTCGCCGCGATGCATGCCGGAGCGCCGCTCTCCGGCGAGACGGAGCCCGCCCGATGCTGAAACTTCCCGCCTTTCTGGCGCGCCAGGTCATCTATCCAGCGCAGGAACGTGCCTTCAAGCGGCCGACCTTCCCCTATCTGGCCGAGCTGGAACAGAGCCAGTGGCTGTCCCGCGCGGGCGTCGAGGCGCTGCAGCTGGAGAAACTGCGGGCGCTGCTGAAGGTCGCCCACGCCCATAGTCCCTGGCACCGGCAGCGGCTGGACGCCGCCGGTCTGTCAGCGGAAAACCTGGGCGGCCTCGCCGATCTCACCCGTCTGCCGACCATGGACAAGCGGGACGCCGCCCTCAACCGGGATCAACTGGTGTGGACCGGCGCGCCGGGCGGCGCCTTCAAGTACAACACCGGGGGGTCCAGCGGCCAGCCGCTGATCTTCCATTTCGGCCGCGCCCGCCAGGCCTCGGACGCCGCCGGGCGGATGCGGGCGCGACGCTGGTGGGGCGTCGACGTGGGCGACCCCGAGGTCTATCTGTGGGGCGCGCCGGTCGAGTTGAACAAGACCGACTGGGTCAAGACCGTGCGCGACCGCCTGATCAACCAGCTGGTGCTCAACGCCTTCGCCATGTCACCGGCGCGCATGGATGCCTATCTCGACGCGCTGGAGGCCTTCCAGCCGCGTTGTGTCTACGGCTACGCCAGTTCCCTGGCGCTGCTCGCGGCGCATGCCCGGGAGAAGGGACGGCGTCCGCGCCTGCCCCGGCTCAGGGTGGTGTGCACCACCGGCGAGCCGCTGTACCCGCACCAGCGCGAGCTGATCGGCGAAGTCTTCGGCGCGCCGGTGGCCAACGAATTCGGCAGCCGCGACATCGGCTTCACCGCCCACGAGACACCCGAAGGCCAGGTGTTGCTGATGAGCGAGAGCGTCCTCCTCGAAGTGCTCGACGAGGCCGGCCAGCCGGTGGCGGCGGGCGAGATGGGCGAGGCGGTGATGACCGGGCTGTGTTCCGAGGCGCAGCCGTTCATCCGCTATCGCACCGGCGACATGGTGCGGCTGAGTCCGGAGTCGGATCGGGCGGGGCGCGGCCTGCACGTACTCGCCGAGGTGGTCGGCCGCGGCACCGATTTCCTGGTGCGCCAGGACGGCACCATCATGCATGCGCTGGCCGGCATCTATGTCCTGCGCGCCATCGAGGGGCTCGCCGAATTCAAGCTGATCCAGCACGGCACCGAGGACATCGAGGTGCTCGCGGTGCCCAATGCGCTGTGGAGCGACAAGGCCATCCTCGGCATCAAGGCCGGGTTGCGCCAGCGTCTGGGCGACACGGTGCGGATCGGCGTCAAGCTGGTCGACAGCATTCCGCCGGAAGCCTCCGGCAAGCATCGCTATGTGGTGAGCCATGTCCGCCTCGGCGGTGAACTCGGCCGCGCCACCCAGAAGGAATAACCGTATGGATCTCGCAGCCCTCCTCTCCCTGCCGTTTCGCTACAAGCCCTGGCGACCGCGCCACCTCGCCCTGATCCTGGACAGCCTGCGCGATGTGCGTGGCGAAGCGAAACCCCACGCCGAACACCTCGGCTCCGCCATCGACTGGCTCTGCCATGCCCAGGACGCGCGCGACGGCAAGTCCGACGCCGGTGGCGTCGCCGCCGGCTGGAGTTTCGAGGACGGCTGGCTGCCCAGCTATCCGGAAACCACCGGCTACATCATCGAGACCTTCCTCGCCGCCGCCGAGCTGCTGCGGCGCCCGGAACTGGTGGAGCGGGCGCGGCGGATGATCGACTGGGAGCTGTCGCTGCAGCAGGGGGACGGCGCCTTCCCCGGCCATTTCGGCGAGCCGGGCAGCCGGCCGGTGATCTTCAATACCGGCCAGATCATGCACGGCATGGTGGCCGGCCATACCCAGCTCCAACGTCAGGACTGTCTCGAAGCGGCGGTACGCGCCGGCCACTGGCTGGCCGATCAGCAGGACGCGGATGGCTGCTTCCGCAAGTTCGAGCACAACGACACGCCGCACGTCTACAACACCCGCGCCACCTGGCCGCTGCTGTCCACCGGCCTGCTCGCCCAGGATGCGCGCCTGATCGACGCGGCGAAGCGACACATGGACTGGGCGCTGACCCAGCAGACCGACTCCGGCTGGTTCGCCAGCAATGCCTTCGTGCCCTGGCGTTCGCCCTTCACCCATACCATCGCCTACGCCATCCGCGGTCTGCTCGAAGCCGGGGTGTTGCTGCGCGAGGAGCGCTATCTCAACGCCGCGCTCAAGGCCGGGCGCGGCATCGCCGCCGCGCAGCGGCACGATGGCTGGCTGGCCGGCACCTTCAAGGACGGCTGGGTGGCGGACGCCCGCTACTGCTGCCTGACCGGCGCCGCCCAGATGAGCATGAACTGGACCCGCCTGGCGCAGGCCACCGGCGCCGAGGACCTGCGCGCCCACGCCCGCGCCGCGATCGCCTATCTGAAAACCACGCAGCGTCTGGACTACCCGGACCCGGCGGTGCGCGGCGGCATCGCCGGCTCGGCGCCGATCTGGGGCGATTATTCCCGCTTCGAGTATCCCAACTGGGCGGCCAAGTTCTTCGCCGACGCCCTGATCATGGACATGGCCGACATCGCCGTGCCGCCGGTGCCGAACCTGGAGATGTCGCATGGCTGACCGCTCGCCGCTGCGCGTGATGGTGTTGTGCGGCCGCGGTCCGCGCCACATCCATGTCGCCAACGCCCTGTGCGAAGCCGCCGAGGTGGTGGCCATCGTCAACGAGACGGGATCGGCGTTCTCCTGGAAAAAACTGTTCAGGACGCTGCGCCCGGACAATCTGACCCGCAAGATCTGGCGCTGGCTGCGCGATCGGCGCCGCTATACCGGCAACCCGGAGCGGCGCTTCTTCTTCGGCGAGGCCGAGGCGCGACTGGCTCGGCCCGATCTGCTGCGCGAGTTCCCGCACATCAACCATCCCGACGTGGTCGCCCTGGCGCGCGAACTGAAGCCGGACCTGCTCTGCGTGTTCGGCACCTCGCTGATCCGGGGCGACCTGCTCAGGGAAGGGCGGCTGGGCATCGCCAACCTGCACGGCGGCCTCTCGCCGGAATATCGCGGCGCCGACTGTACCTTCTGGGCGCTCTACAACGGCGAGCCGGAAAAGGTGGGCTGCACCCTGCACTGGATCGACGCCGGCATCGATACCGGCGGCCTGATCGCCCACATCAGCCCGGAAGTCCGCGCCGATGACGATGAGCTGAAGCTGTTCTGGCGGGCGGTGGAACGCAGCGCCGAGGTCTACGCCGAATTCCTCCGCCGCCTGGCCGAGGGCGAGCGATTCGGTCGGACGCAGCCGCACAAGGGTCGCCTCTACCAGGTCAGGCAGCGCGGCCTGCGCCATGAGCGGGAAGTCGATCGCAAGCTGCGCGCCGGCCTGCTGCGCGATCTGAACCTCGACCGCCGCGTCACCTGGTTCACCGCGGACCCGCGCGAGGCCTCGCTCCGGTGAGAGACCTGTTCGTCGCCTTCGTGGTGTTCGGGCTGCTGCCCCTGGCCCTGCGGCGGCCGGCGGTCGGCATCTATCTGTGGTCCTGGATCGGCTACCACAACCCGCACCGCCTCGCTTTCGGCTGGGCGCGCGACTTCCCCTGGGCCATGCTGATCGCGCTCACGACCTTCATTTCCATGCTGTTCAGCAAGGAACCCAAGCGCATTCCCTGGACGCGGGAAACGATCCTGCTGCTGATCTTCGTCTTCTGGATGGTCG
>CAZONS010000148.1:0-8445 GCA_964581195.1 uncultured Thiobacillus sp.
GCCGGATCGGAGTGCGTCATGAAGCATAAGGTCAACCGCATCCACTTCGTGGGCAAAGGCGGAGTCGCCGCGAGCAGGGAGCAGGGGCCCCGCGCGCGGGGATGCGAGCGTCCGCGAGTGGCGCGGGCCGCCGATGAGCGCTGTGGCCGGATCGGAGTGCGTCATGAAGCATAAGGTCAACCGCATCCACTTCGTGGGCATCGGCGGCGCCGGCATGAGCGGGATCGCCGAGGTGCTGATCAATCTCGGCTACCAGGTGTCCGGCAGCGATGGCGCCAGCAATGCCGTGACCCAGCGCCTGGAGGCGATGGGCGCGACCGTGTTCAAGGGCCATGCCGCCGAGCAGATTCGCGGGGCGAATGTCCTGGTCATTTCCAGCGCCATCAAGGAAGACAATCCGGAAGTCCAGGCCGCGCGGGCGGCCCGTATTCCGGTGGTGGCGCGCGCGATGATGCTGGCCGAGTTGATGCGCTTCAAGCAGGGTATCGCCATCGCCGGCACCCACGGCAAGACCACCACCACCAGCCTGATCGCCAGCGTCCTCAACGAGGCCGGTCTCGACCCGACCTTCGTGATCGGCGGCAAGCTGCTGGCGGCGGGGGCCAATGCGCGGCTGGGCACGGGGGAATGGCTGGTGGCCGAGGCGGACGAGTCGGATGCCTCGTTCCTGTATCTGTCGCCAGCGGTATCCATCGTCACCAATATCGACGCCGACCACATGGAGACCTACGGCCACGACTTCGAGCGGCTGAAGTCGGCCTTCGTGGAATTCCTGCACCGTCTGCCGTTCTGGGGCATGGCCATTCTCTGCGCCGATGACCCGGTGGTGCGCGAGTTGCTGCCGCGCATCGAGAAGCCGGTGATGACCTATGGCACCGGCGAGGATTGCGCCATTCGCGCCATCGATATCCGCGCCGAGGACGGCCGCATGTCGTTCACCGCCATCCGCAACGGCGTGAAGTCCGCCGTCGATATCACCGTCAACATGCCTGGCCAGCACAACGTGCTCAATGCCCTGGCGGCGGTCGCGGTCGCCTGGGAACTGCAGGTGCCGGATGCCGCCCTGCAACGTGCCCTGGCCAACTTCAGCGGCGTCGGCCGCCGCTTCCAGCGCTACGGTGAGATCAAACTGGCGGATGGTCGCGGCTTCACCCTTGTCGATGACTACGGCCACCATCCCGTGGAAATGCAGGCCACCCTGAATGCCGCCCGCGGCGCCTTTCCCGGCCGCCGTCTGGTGCTGGCGTTCCAGCCGCATCGCTATACCCGTACCCGCGATCTGTTCGAGGATTTCGTGCGCGTGCTGTCGCAGGCCGATGCCGTGCTGCTGACCGAGGTCTACGCCGCCAGCGAACAGCCCATCGTCGCCGCCGACGGGCGCGCGCTCGCGCGCGCCCTGCGGGTGACCGGCAGGGTGGAGCCGGTGTTCGTGGAGGATGTCAGCGCCCTGCCCGCCGCCCTGACCGATTTCATCCGCGATGGCGACGTGGTGCTGACCATGGGTGCCGGTTCGATCGGCCAGATTCCAGCCAGACTCGCGGAAATGGGGACGCCGGAATGATCGGCTCGAACGATCCCCACGCTCGCGGCCCCGGCGCGCCTCCGGACGCGTTGCGCGGCACGCTGGAGCATGACGTCGCGATGAGCGGCTATACCAGCTGGCGCGCGGGCGGGCCGGCGGACCACCTGTACAAGCCGGTGGACCTGGACGATCTGTGCGTCTTCCTGCGCGGTCTGCCGGAGGACGAGCCGGTGCATTTCGTCGGCCTCGGCAGCAACCTTCTGGTGCGCGATGGCGGCGTGCGCGGCACCGTGATCCACATGCATGGCGCCTTGAAGGCGCTGCGCTATGAGGACCGCTGCGCGTCGCAACGGCCGGAAAACATGGCCAAGTTCGGTGTCGTCTACGCGGAGGCGGGCGTGGCCAGTCCCAAGCTGGCGCGCTTCGCCGCCAGCCACGATCTCTCCGGCGCGGAATTCCTCGCCGGCATCCCCGGCACCGTCGGCGGCGCCCTGGCGATGAACGCCGGCTGCTACGGCCACGAGACCTGGTCGTATGTCTGCCAGGCGCTGACCATCGACCACCACGGCAACACGCACAAGCGCACGCCGCGCGAGTTCGGCGTGAGCTATCGCCACGTCGATACCGGCGGCCGGGGGGACGAATGGTTCCTCGCCGCCTGGTTCATGTTTCCGAAGGGAGACGGCGAGGCCGCCCGGACCGAGATCAAGCGGCTGCTGGAGCGTCGTCTCGCCAGCCAGCCGCTCGACCTGCCCAATGCCGGCTCGGTGTTTCGCAATCCACCGGGCGATTTCGCCGCGCGGCTGATCGAAGCCAGCGGCTTGAAGGGGTATCGCGTCGGCGATGCCCAGGTCTCGGAAAAACACGCGAATTTCATCGTCAATCTCGGCCGCGCGACGGCGACGGATATCGAAACCCTGATCGAGACGGTGCAAGCCCGGGTCAAGGAGAAGCACGGCGTCGAGCTGATCCGGGAAGTGCGGATCCTTGGGGAACGTGTGGCGCAGGCGTCCTCGCCCGCGGGTTTAACAGACGCGGGCGAGGACGCCTGCGCTACGGGAGGCGGCGTATGACCCAATTCGGCAAGGTCGCGGTGATGTTCGGCGGCAGTTCCGCCGAGCGCGAGGTGTCGCTGAAGAGCGGCGCCGCCGTGCTGGCGGCGCTGCGGAGCAAGGGCATCGACGCCCACGCCTTCGACCCCGCCGCGCGGCCGCTGGAAGATTTGAAGCAGGAAGGCTTCGAGCGCGTCTTCATCGCCCTGCACGGCCGTGGCGGCGAGGATGGCACCCTGCAGGGCGCGCTCACGCTGATGCGGATGCCCTATACCGGCAGTGGCGTCCTCGCCTCGGCGCTGGCGATGGACAAGTGGCGCAGCAAGCTGCTCTGGCAGGCGGCCGGCCTGCCGATTCCCGATTACGCGATCCTGGATGAGACGACCGATTTCGCCGCCGTCGCCACGCGCCTGGGCGTACCCCTGTTCGTGAAGCCGGCGCGCGAGGGCTCCAGCATCGGCGTGATCAAGGTGAAGCGGGCGGAGGATCTGGCCGCCGCCTATCGCGAGGCCGCGCGCCACGACGACCTGGTGCTGGCGGAACAGGACATGAGCGGTGGCGAGTTCACCGTGGCGGTGCTGGGCGAGGGCAAGACACTGCGCGCGCTGCCGTCGATCCGGATCGTGCCGACCACAGAGTTCTACGACTACGAGGCCAAGTATTTCCGCGACGACACCCGCTACCTCTGCCCGAGCGGGCTCACCGACGCGGCGGAGGCGGAGATGCGCGAGCTCGCCGTGCGCGGCTTCCGGTCGCTGGGTTGCAGGGGCTGGGCGCGGGTGGACTTCCTGCTCGACGCCGCCGGCCGCCCCTATCTGCTGGAAGCCAACACCGCGCCGGGCATGACCGACCATAGCCTGGTGCCGATGGCGGCGCGGGTGGCCGGGCTGGAATTCGCCGATCTGTGTGTGCGCATCCTGGAGCTGGCCCATGTGGAATGATCCTGTCGCGCTCAACCGGCTCAGTCGCCTGATCCTGGTCGCGACCCTGCTGTTCACGATCTGGACGGTGGGGCGGGCGGCGGCGGAAAAGCTGACGCCGTTCTGGCGGGTCGAGGTCTCCGGCGCCACCCGCGAGGAAACAAGGGCGGCGGCGAAGGAGGCTTTGACGAAGCTGCGCGGCGGATTCTTCGCGCTCGACCTGGTCGCGGCGCGTGATGCGTTCCAGCAACTGCCCTGGGTGCGTCGCGCGGAGATCCGCCGGGTCTGGCCGGGCCGCCTGGCGATCGTGCTGGAAGAGCACCGCGCGGCGGCGGCCTGGAACGACCGCGCCCTGCTCAATACCCACGGCGAGGTGTTCGCGGTGACGTCGATGGACAAATATCTGGGTTTGCCGCGGTTGTATGCCCCGGAAGGCACCGAACGCGAGACGGCGCGGCGCTATGGCGAATTCGTCGCCCTGGTGAGGCCGCTCGGCATGCGGGTGGAGCAGGTGGTGGTGACGGCGCGTCAATCCTGGCGCGTGCGTTTGCATGAGGGTGAGCGCGGCAATGGCGCGGGGAGCGGCGTGGTGGTCGAGCTTGGGCGCGACCATCTCTCGGCGCGGCTCGCCCGTTTCGCCCGTTTCTACCCCCAGGCGGTGGAGGCGCTGGGCTCGATCGCCCGCGCCGACATGCGTTATCCCAATGGTTTCGCGGCCCAGACGAGGGACGGAAGAATGGCTAAGGAAGCACGCAAGGCATGAGCAAGATACGTGAAAACAAGGACCTGATCGTCGGCCTCGACATCGGCACATCGAAGATCGTCGCGCTGGTGGCGGAAGCCTTGCCGGAAGGCGGCATCAACATCATCGGCATGGGCCAGGCCCCCTCGCGCGGTCTCAAGAAGGGCGTCGTGGTCGACATCGAGGCGACGGTGGCCGCGATCCAGCGGGCACTGGAAGAAGCCGAGCTGATGGCCAACTGCAAGATCACCCAGGTCTATACGGGGATCGCCGGCAGCCACATCAAGGCGCAGAACTCCAGCGGCATGTTGCCGATCCGCGACCGCGAGGTGAGCCAGTCGGACAAGGATCGGGTGGTCGAGATCGCCCGCGCCCTCAACATTCCCGCCGACCAGCAGGTGCTGCACGTGCTGCCGCAGGAATACATCATCGACGGCCAGGACGGCGTGCGCGAGCCGCTGGGGATGTCCGGCGTGCGCCTGGAAGTGAAGGTGCACATCGTCACCGGCGCCGTTTCCGCCGCCCAGAACATCGTCAAGTGCGTGCGCCGCTGCGGTCTGGAAGTGCAGGACCTGGTGCTGCAGCCGCTGGCGTCGAGCAAGGCGGTGTTGAACGACGACGAGAAGGATCTCGGCGTCTGCCTGGTCGACATCGGTGGCGGCACCACCGACATCGCCGTCTATACCCGCGGCGCCATCCAGCACGTCGCGGTGATTCCCATCGCCGGCGACCAGATCACCAACGACATCGCGATGACCCTGCGCACCCCGACGCGCGAGGCGGAGGACCTGAAGATCCAGCACGGCACCGCGCTGCGGCAACTGGCGGATCCCAAGGAGATGATCGAGGTGCCCGGCATCGGCGAGCGTGGCCCGCGCATGCTCTCGAAGCAATTGCTCTCGGAAGTGATCGAGCCGCGCGCGGAGGAACTCTACAGCCTGGTGCAGGCGGAACTGCGCCGTTCCGGCTTCGAGGAGCAGATTTCCTCGGGCATCGTCCTGACCGGCGGCACCAGCCAGATGCGCGGCATGGTGGAACTGGCCGAGGAGGTGTTCCACATGCCGGTGCGCATCGGCATGCCCGAATACCTGGGCGGATTCTCGGAGCGGGTGAAGAACCCGCGCTTCGCCACCAGCGTGGGACTTTTATTGATCGGCCTCGACAAGCACGAGACCGACCAGGCGGCGCGTATCCAGGGCGCCAGCTTCAAGCAGATCCTGGAAAGAATGAAGGCATGGTTTCAACAGAATTTCTGATTCGGATACGGCCAGGCCGTCGGGGAAAGGGAGTGCCTTTCTTCCCCGCCGGCGTGAACCGTAACCGTTTATTTGTGTAAGTCACCGTAGGAGGGACGCAACATGTTGTTCGAACTGGAAGACCTGAATACCCAGGAAGCCGTGATCAAGGTCATCGGCGTGGGTGGTTGCGGCGGCAACGCCGTGGATCACATGATCGGCAAGGGCATGGGTGGGGTGGAATTCATCACCATCAACACCGATGCCCAGGCGCTGCGCCGCAACCGCGCGCCGGTGCAGTTGCAGATCGGCAATTCCGCCACCAAGGGCCTCGGCGCCGGCGGCAAATGGGAAGTGGGCCGCGAGGCGGCGCTGGAAGACAAGGAACGCATCGCGGCGCTGATCGATGGCGCCGACATGCTGTTCATCGCCGCCGGCATGGGTGGCGGCACCGGCACCGGCGCCGCGCCGGTGGTGGCGGAAGTGGCGAAGGACCTCGGCATCCTGGCGGTGGCCGTGGTGACCAAGCCTTTCGTGTTCGAGCAGAACAAGCGCATGCGTTCCGCCGAGCAGGGCCTGAAGGCGCTGTCCGAGCATGTCGACAGCCTGATCATCATCCCCAACGAGAAACTGATCCAGGTGCTCGGCGGCGGTACCAAGCTGACCGATGCCTTCGTGGCAGCCAACGACGTGCTGCATAGCGCGGTCTCCGGCATCGCCGAGATCATCAGCAACCCGGGCATGATCAACGTCGACTTCGCCGACGTGAAGACGGTGATGAGCGAAGTGGGCATGGCCATGATGGGTTCCGCCCTGGCCGAGGGCGAGGACCGCGCCCGCGTCGCCGCCGAGAAGGCCGTCGCCAGCCCGCTGCTGGAGAATGTCGATCTCAAGGGCGCGCGCGGCGTGCTGGTCAACATCACCTCCAATGACAGCCTGACCCTGGATGAGTACTACGAAGTCATGAACACCATCCAGGGTTTCGCCGCCGAGGAAGCCACGGTCATCGTCGGTACCGCCCTGGACGACACCATGGGCGAAGGCCTGCGCGTGACCATGGTCGCCACCGGCCTGGGCACCGCCATCAAGACCGCGCGCAAGCCCGAGATCCGCATCGTCGAGCCGGTGATGCTGGCGACCGGGACCGACAACGCCCGCGCGTTCGGCAACAGCTATGAAGGCGACATCGACACGCCGACGGTCATCCGCAACCGTCGCAGCAGCCAGGCGGCGGTCGAGGTGGCGCAGTCGGCGGGCATCGACACGCTGGATATCCCCGCCTTCCTGCGCAAGCAGGCGGACTGAGCGATGCGCTGAAGCCCCGCGCCGGGCCTTGCGCCTGGCTTGGGTGGGACTGCGTGTATGCGACAAGTCCTTGTTTTGTCGCGTGTTTATTCCGGTCGGTCGACCTCCCTCCCGATCGACCGGGGTAACATGCGCCTATTCCGCACCGCATCAAACGAGTTCATGCCATGATCCGCCAACGCACTCTCAAGGCCCTGGTCCGCGCCACCGGCGTCGGCCTGCATACGGGCACCCGGGTCAACCTGACCCTGCGTCCCGCGGCGGCTGGAACCGGTATCTGGTTTCGTCGTACCGACCTGGACGAACCCCGCGAATTCAAGGTGTCTCCGGAAGCGGTGACCGATACCCGCCTCTGTTCCGCGCTGGAAGGCAATGGCGCCAAGGTCGCCACCGTGGAGCATCTGATGTCCGCGCTGGCCGGGCTGGGCATCGACAATCTCCATATCGACCTGGATGGACCGGAAGTGCCCATCCTGGACGGTTCCGCCGCGCCGTTCGTGTATCTGCTGCAATCCGTCGGCATCGAAACGCAGAACGCGGCCAAGCGCTTCATCCGGGTGAAGCGCCCGGTGCGCGTCGAGGACGGCGACAAGTGGGCCGAATTCACGCCGCATGAGGGCTGTACCCTGGCCTTCAGGATCGACTTCGATCACCCCGTTTTCAAACACTCCGCGCGCGCGATCACACTCGATCTCGCGCGCCAATCCTATGTCCAGGAAGTCAGCCGGGCGCGCACCTTCGGCTTCATGCGCGAGGTGGAATACCTGCGCAGCAACGGTCTCGCCCTCGGCGGCACCCTGGACAACGCCATCGTCATGGACGATTTCCGCGTGCTCAACAGCGACGGCCTGCGCTACACCGACGAATTCGTGAAGCACAAGGTGCTCGATGCGGTCGGCGATCTCTATCTGGCCGGCCACCCCATCCTGGGCGCCTTCTCCGCCTACAAGTCGGGCCACGGCCTCAACAACAGGTTGCTGCGGGCGCTGCTGGCGGACGCCGAAGCCTGGGAATGGGCGGAATTCAAGGACGAGGCCAGCGTGCCGCATGGACTCGTCAATCTCTTCCCGCAGGCCGCCTGATGCTGGGTATCCGCCTGTTCCTGATCCTGATCGGCGGCTTTCTGGTGGTCAGCCTGCTCGGCTACGCCGTCAGCCGTGATCCGCGCTGGCTGCGCCTCGCCGGTCTCGGGCTGAAGGGCGGGCTGGCGCTGATCCTGCTGCTGATGCTGGTGTATCTGGCCGAGCGCCTGATCATGGTGGTGTGAGCCACCGCGCCGCTCAGGTGCGGTATTCGGCGTTGATCTTCACGTAGTCATAGGAAAAATCGCAGGTCCATACCGTCGCGACGGTGTCGCCACGCGCCAGGTCGACGCGCACGGCGATTTCCGGGGCGGCCATCACGCGGGCACCCTCCTCCTCACGATAGGACGCGGCGCGGCCACCCCGCTCGGCCACCAGCACATTGCCCAGCCAGAGTCGGATGCGGTCGACGTCGAGATCGGCTATGCCGGCATAGCCGATGGCCGCCAGGATGCGACCGAGGTTGGGGTCGGAGGTTTCATTTTCATTCTTATATCCTAAAACTTTACCTTTTCCTGGAAATTTATTATTTTGATTACTTTTAAAATTTTCATATGGATCAAATAAATTATTTAAATTCTCTTTAT
>CAZONS010000149.1:0-5959 GCA_964581195.1 uncultured Thiobacillus sp.
CGACCGGGCCGGCAACAGCAACATCGAGGAGGGCCTGCTCACTGATTATCTGACCGAGGCGGATTATTCCCCGGCCCAGATCGGCCGGGCGCTGGACCTGCTGCGCCAGGAGGCCAATCACTATGGCCGTTCGCTCTACGACAACAACAAGGAAACCTATCGGCTGCTGCGCTACGGCGCGCCGTTGAAGACCCAGGCCGGCGCGGTGAACGAGACGGTTCATCTGGTCAACTGGAACGAACCAGAGAAGAACCACTTCGCCCTGGCCGAAGAGGTCACGCTGCACGGCAACCACGAGCGCCGGCCGGACATTGTGCTTTACCTCAACGGCATCGCCATCGGCGTGCTGGAACTGAAAAACAGCCGGGTCAGCCTGGGCGACGGCATCCGCCAGAGCCTGTCCAACCAGCGGCCGGAATTCAATGCCTGGTTCTTCAGCACGGTGCAATTGATCTTCGCCGGAAACGATTCCGAGGGCCTGCAATACGGCGCCATCGGCACACCGGAGAAGTACTTCCTGAAGTGGAAGGAGGACGAGGCCGACAACAGCCGCTTCAAGCTGGACAAGTACCTGCTGAAGATGTGCGACAAGGCCCGGCTGATCGAGCTGCTGCACGACTTCGTGCTGTTCGACGGCGGCATCAAGAAGCTGCCTCGCGTGCATCAGTATTTCGGCATCAAGGCGGCCCAGGAACAGGTGCGGCGCAAACAGGGCGGCATCATCTGGCACACCCAGGGCGCGGGCAAGAGCATCCTGATGGTGTTGCTGGCCCGCTGGATTCTGGAGAACAACGCCCATGCACGAGTGGTGATCGTCACCGACCGTGACGAACTGGACAAGCAGATCGAGCGCGTTTTCCGCGAGGCGGGCGACGCCATCTACCGCACCCACAGCGGTCGCGACCTGATGCGGCAACTCGGCCAAGCCACGCCGCGCCTGCTGTGCTCCCTGGTGCACAAGTTCGGGCTGGACGCGCGCGGCCGCAAGGAACAGGAATTCGAGGCCTTCATCCGGGAGCTGGAAGGGCAACCCAGCCAGACCCAGGGCGAGGTCTTCGTCTTTGTCGACGAGTGCCACCGCACCCAGAGTGGCCGGCTGCACCGGGTGATGAAGGCGATGATGCCCAATGCGGTGTTCATCGGCTTCACCGGCACGCCGCTGCTGAAGCAGGACAAGTCCACCAGCCTGGAGGTCTTCGGCGGCTATATCCACACCTACAAGTTCAGCGAGGCGGTGGAGGACGGCGTGGTGCTGGACCTGGTGTATGAGGCCCGAGACATCGACCAGAAACTCGGCTCCACAGAGCAGATCGATCAGTGGTTCGAGACCAAGACCAAGGGGCTGAACGACTGGCAAAAGGACGAGTTGAAAAAGCAGTGGGGCACGATGCAGAGCGTGCTGAGCTCGAAGGCACGCATGGATCGGGTGGTGGCCGACATCATTTTCGACTTCGCGGTGAAGCCGCGCCTGTCCTCCGAGCGGGGCAACGCCATCCTGGTGGCGTCCAGCATCCACGAGGCCTGCAAGTATTTCGCACTATTTGCCAAGACCGTGTTCAAGGACCGCTGCGCAGTGGTGACGTCCTACGACCCGAAGGCGGGCGACGTGACGCTGGAGGAGATCGGCGCCAACACCGAGACCGACAAGCAGTTCATCTACAACACCTATACCGACCTGCTGAAGGACGTGCCGCCCACACCCGGCATGAGCCGCACCGAGACTTACGAAGAGAAGGTGAAGGCGCTGTTCGTCAAGGAACCGGCCCGCATGAAACTGCTGGTGGTGGTGGACAAGCTGCTGACCGGTTTCGACGCGCCGCCCTGCACCTATCTCTACATCGACAAGTCCATGCAGGACCACGGCCTGTTCCAGGCCATCTGCCGCACCAACCGCCTCGACGGCGACGACAAGGATTTCGGCTATGTCGTCGATTACAAGGATCTGTTCAAGAAGGTGGAGAACGCCATCGCGGTCTACACCTCGGAACTGGACCATGGCGCCGGCGGTGCCGATCCGGAAGTCATGGTGCAGGATCGGCTGAAGCTGGGCCGGGAACGTCTGGATGGCGCCATCGAGGCTCTGGCCTTGCTCTGCGAGCCGGTGGAACCGCCCAAGACGGCGCTGGAGTACATCCACTATTTCTGTGGCAACACCGAGGTCGCGGCCGATCTGGCGGAGCGGGAACCGCGCCGGGCGGCGCTGTACAAGGCCGTGGTGGCGCTGATCCGGGCCTACGCCAACATCGCCGACGACCTGGCCGCCGCCGGCTATGACTCCGACGATGTCGAGCGCATCAAGGCCCTGCAGAAGCATTACCTGGACCTGCGCGAAATCATCCGCAAGGCGGCGGGAGAGACGCTGGACCTCAAGCCCTATGAGGCCGACATGCGTCACCTGATCGACACCTATATCGAGGCTTCGGCGCCACGCAAGATTTCGCCTTTCGACAACGTCGGCCTGCTGGACTTGATCGTAAAGACGGGCATCGCCGAAGCCATCGCCAGCCGGTTGGGCGAACTCAAGGGCAACCGGGACGCTATTGCCGAGACGGTGGAGAACAACGTCCGCGGCAAGATCATGAAGGAGCACCTGACCGATCCGGCCTACTACGAGAAGATGTCATCCCTGCTGGACGAGATCATCCGGCTGCGCAAGGAAAAGGCCATCGAGTACGAGGAATACCTGAAGCGGATCGCCGACCTGGCGAACCGGGTGCGGTCGGGCGTGGCGGCGGATGCGCCTGAGCAGTTGAACACGCCGGGCCGACTGGCGCTGTACAACAACCTGAAGGACCGGGTGACCCTAGGCAGCGCGGAGCAGGCTCGCGCCGCCTACGCGGAGAAGGGCGGAATGCTTGACCTGGCCTTGCGTCTGGACGAAGCCATCAGGAACAGACGGCCAGCGGATTGGCGCGGCGTCGTGGCGAGAGAGCAAATGGTGAAACAAGCGATGTTCGAAGTGCTCGGGGACATCGCCGAGGTGAACCGCCTCTACCCCATCGTCTTCGCCCAGAAGGAATACTGACGGTGCCGCGCATCGACCTTGGCGACCTGTGCATCGAGGTCGTCCGGAAGGCGATCAAGAACCTGCACCTTTCGGTCATGCCTCCGGAGGGTCGGGTTCGCATCGCCGCGCCGCTGCATATGAACCTGGATGCGATCCGCCTATACGCCATCTCCAAGCTTTCCTGGATTCGCTCCCAGCAAAACCGTATGCGGGCGCAGGAGCGAGCGGTGCCACGCCAATTCACCGACCGGGAAAGCCATTATGTCTGGGGGCGACGCTACCTGCTCCAGCGACTGGAGCGGGAGGCCGCCCCCTTGGTTGAAATCAAGCGCGGCAAGCTTCTGCTGCAAGTGCGCCCCAGCACCGATGAGGCGCGCTGCCGGGAAATCCTCGATGCCTGGTATCGCGGGCAGATTCGTGTCGTGCTTCATGACCTGATCGCGAAGTGGGAACTGGCCATGAACGTGACGGTCGGCAAGGTGTATGTGCAACGCATGCGCACCCGCTGGGGCAGCTGCAATCCGGCAACGAGGGTGATCCGGTTCAATACCGATCTCGCCCAAAAACCCGTGGAGTGCCTCGAATACATCCTGGTTCACGAGATGGTCCACCTTCTCGAACCCACCCACAACGACCGGTTCACGTCCCTGATGGACCTGTTCCTGCCTGCCTGGCCGCACCTGCGAAAGCGGTTGAATGCGTTGCCTCTAAGGCATGAGGAGTGGGGTTTCTAGATTGAACCTGGCCGACAGTTGAAAGGATCCCGCCCCATCGCCCCTACCGCACGCAGGCCGTCAGCGCCGTCCTGATCGATGGCGTGGACGCGCGCGCCAGCCAGGTGCCCAGGGCGGCGGGGTCGTCGTGGGAGAGGATCTCGACCGGCTTGCCGAAGCGCGCGGCGTATTCGGGGAAGTGCCTGTCCACCCGGCCGCTCTCGGCCCAGGCCTGGATGTCCGTCGCGTCGCTGTCGCCGTGCTTGATCAATGCCAGCGCTTCGGCGCCGAGGTGATGGGCCAGCCAGGCGGCGAGGCTGTCGGAGGTGACCGACCAGTTCTCCGGGATGTCCCAGACGCCCCGGCACATGCTGGCGGGTAGCCAGACCGGGGTGAGGCCGCGCGCGACGATTTCGGCGATGGCCTGCGGCGAGGCGGCGGGGCGCAGGCCGGGGTTGAGGCCGCACAGCAGCAGCCCGTACTGTTCCATCGCCAGCAGCGCCATTTGATGCGCGGTGGCGTCGGAGAAGCCGAGGCGGCCTTGCGCGGCGCGCACGGTATCGGCGAACGGGCCGCCGCCGGGCACCAGGATGACGCGACCGCCGGCGCGGGCCAGCGCTTCCAGCCAGTCGGGCAGTCGTGGCGAGTCATGCAGGCTGCCGCCCAGTTTCACGACGCGGAACATTGTGTTTCCCCCTGTTCGAGTTCACCGCCACATTCGCGCATCAACCGGAGCATGGCGGCGGCTTTGTCCATGCATTCCTGGTATTCCTCGTCGGCCTTGGAGTCCGCCACCAGGCCGCCGCCGGCCCAGAAGCGCAGCTCGTCGTTGGCGCTGACCAGGGTGCGGATGGCGATGTTGCTGTCCATGTCGCCATTGAAACCCAGCCAGCCGACGCTGCCGCAATAGACGCCGCGCCGGTTCGGCTCCAGTTCCTCGATGATCTGCATGGCGCGCAGCTTCGGCGCGCCGGTGATCGAACCGCCGGGGAAGGAGGCGCGCAGCAGGGCCACCGCGTCCAGCCCATCGGCGAGGCGGCCGGTCACGGTGCTGACCAGGTGGTGAACGGTGGCGAAGCTCTCCAGCTTGAACAGATCGGGCACCGCCACCGAACCGGGGGCGCAGACCTTGCCCAGGTCGTTGCGCAGCAGGTCGACGATCATCAGGTTCTCCGCGCGGTCCTTCTCGCTTTCGCACAGCTCGCGGGCGAGCGCGGAATCCGCCTCGGGAGATGCGGCGCGGGGGCGCGTGCCCTTGATCGGCTTGGTTTCCACGCGCCCTCGGGTCACTTCCAGGAAGCGCTCCGGCGAGGAGGACAGGATGCGCGCGGCGGGGTGGTTGAGATAGGCGGAATAGGGTGCCGGGTTGAGCCGCCGCAGTATCTGGTAGCCCAGCCAGTGATCGCCGGCCACAGGCGCGGCGAAGCGTTGCGCCAGGTTGACCTGATAGCAGTCGCCGGCGGTGATGTAGCGCTGGATGCGGGCGAAGGCGCGCTGGTAGGTGGCGGGATCGAAGTTGGCGCGCACCGGGCCGGTGACGCGGAAGGGCGCGCGCGGCGGGAAGGCCGAGCCGGGCAGGGGCGGGTCGGAAAACAGGGCGACGAGCGCGTCCCAGTCCTTCTCGGTGCGGGGGTCGCGGCCGGCGCTGACCAGCCAGCTCTCGCGGCTTTCGTGATCCACCACCACCGCCCAGTCGTAGATGCCCACCGCCATCTCCGGGATGGCCTCGGCGTCATGCGCCAGTGCCGGCAGATGTTCGATGCGCCGCGCCAGGTCGTAGGAGAAATAGCCGATGGCGCCGCCGGTGAAGGGCAGGGGGCTGGGGCGTCCGTCCGCGTCCAGGGTGTGCCGCAGCAGCTCGAAGGGATCGGCGGGGGAGAGCGTGACGTCGCCCAGGCGGCGCTTGCCATTGCGGCGCACCTCGGTCATGCCACCCCGGGTGACCAGGGTGGCGCAGGGGCGCGCCGCCAGGATGTCCATGCGGCCGGCGGTGGAGCGGGGACGGCCGCTGTCCAGGAACACCGCCCAGGGTTCGTCGGCGATGGCCTCGAACAGATCGGCGCTGTCCGGGTGATAGGGCAGGGGGGCCAGTCTGCCGCTGGCGGGGCGCGTGTTCATGCATCTTCCTTTTTCAGCAGCCAGCCCACGGCGATGGCCGGGGCGCACCAGGTGGCGCCCTGCCGGTCCACCGCGCCGCCGAGCAGGCTGGAGAAATCCACCGCCGTGCGGCCGAGGCGGG
>CAZONS010000149.1:5969-8222 GCA_964581195.1 uncultured Thiobacillus sp.
CCGCCGTCACCACCGGCGCGTTCGCCGGCAGCAGGCCGCGGGAGAGCACCTGGCGGGCGGCGCGGCTGATCCTGTCCAGTTGCGCGTCGGCGAACCAGGCGGCCAGTTCCTCCCAGGCGGCATCCGGCAGTTCGGCGGCATCGCGGCCCACCATGCGCGCCAGCCGGATGCGGCTGGCCGCCACCGTCTTGGCGCCGCCGTCGGCGCTCTCGTACAGGTCCGCCGTGTCCGGCAGCCAGCCCAGCACCCGGTAGACATCGGCGGTGGTGGCGAAATGCTCGGCCATCAGCGGCGTCCAGCGTCCCCGCACCGGCGCGCTGTCGGTCAGGGCCATCAGCGGCGTGCGCACGACGCCGCCGTAGACCAGTTCGCCCGCGGCGAGGCGATCGCTGTCGCCGGCGCTGGCGGTGACCACCTCGCGGTCATGCAGGGGAATCAGGTCGCAGGTGGTGCTGCCGATATCCACCAGCAGCGCGTCGCCCAGGCAGGACGCGACCATCGCCGCCGTCGCGTGCCAGTTGGCCGAGGCCACCGGTTGCGGGCGCAGACGGGTGGCGCCGGCGTTCATCCAGCCGTCGGCGCCGGCGTAGAAGCGTACCCGCTCGGCGCCGCCGAGTCGCGCGCAGAGGCGGTCCACCAACTGGTGGACGCCGTTGTCGCGATTCTCGAAAAGATCGGTCATTTCACCGGTCATGGTTACCGCGTGTCGGGTGTTTGCGTTCGGGAGGGCGTCGAGTATGCCATCCAGCGCCTGATCGAGCTGATCCATGCCGCGCCACAGCGGGCAGCGTTGCTGCCAGACGCCGGAGACGCGGCCATCCGCTTCCAGGCGAGCGGCCTTGAGGTGGGCGCCGCCGACATCCCAGCCCATCACGATTTCAGTGGACATGCGCGGACTCCAGCCGGATCGGCCGCCTGCCGGGCAGCGCGGTGAAGATCGGCAGTTCGAGCAGGCGTTGCGCCGGGTTGCACGCCAGCGATTCGCGCAGTCCGGCATAGGACGCGGTCAGGCGCGGGTTGACCTCGACCACCACCGGACCACGCAGGGTCTCGATGAAGTCGACCCCGACATGGCCCCAGAGGTCCGGCATCGCCGCCGCCACCCGATCGGCCAGGTCGGCGTAGCGGCCATCCCGGTCCGGCAGGTCGTTGACGCTGACGCCGTGGAAGTCGAACCGGCCTGCATTCAGGCTGACATGCTGCCGGTTCACCGCCAGCAGTTGCGCATAGCCATCGCGGCACAGGAGGGAGAGGGACCGCGCCGGTCCCGCCACGAAGGGCTGAAAGACGCGGTTCTCGCAAGGGTGGGCCAGGGTCCAGTCCTCGGCCGCCTCCAGACTGGGAAACAGGCGGGTGTCCTGACAGCCGACGCCATCATCCGGCTTCATCACCACGGCGCATTCCTCGACCATCAGGTAGGGCGAGGCATGGACCGGGATCACCGCGATGCCGCGCGCCGCCAGATGCGCGGCCGTCGCGGTCTTGCTGGCGGCGATGCGCACGCCCTCGGGGCGGCTGCTCAAAAGCCGTTTGCCGGCCCGCAGCACCGCCTCGCTCAGCGCCGCCAGCAGGCCGCCGCTCTCCGGCGCCACCAGCCACACCGCATCCGAGGCGGCCAGGCAGCGGCGGAAATCATCGGCGAAGCGGTCGGCGCGGGTGGCGATCACCTGGGCGCCGGGGAAGGCCGGCATCGCCAGGCGATCGTCGCGCAGGCTGACGACCTCCACCCCGGGGATGGCGGTAAGATCGGCCAGCATCGCCCGCCACATCACTTCGCCATCCGCCAGATAGCCGGGTAGCGCGTCGCCGGCGCAGCCCCCGCCCGTCACGTGTTCATAAACGAAAATCCTCATGTCCATTCCTTTACGGCTGATTCCCGTGCTCGATCTGATGGCGGGCCAGGTGGTGCATGCCCGGGAAGGGCGGCGCGATACCTATCGCCCCCTCGTTTCCAGCCTGTGCGCTTCGAGCCGGCCGCGCGACGCGCTGGATGGCCTGCTGCGCCTCTACCCGTTCCGGCACTGCTACATCGCCGATCTGGACGCCATTTTGCGACGTGGCGACCATCGCCGCGAGATCGCCGCGCTGCGCGTGGCTTACCCGGGCCTCGAATTCTGGGTCGATTCCGGCCTGCCCGATGCCGCGCGGATCGCCGCCTGGCCGCCCGCGCTGGGGCGGCCGGTGCTGGGCAGCGAGTGTCTGGGCGATGCGATGGCGGCGAAGGTCGCGGCCGACGCCATCCTTTCCCTGGAT
>CAZONS010000150.1:0-8206 GCA_964581195.1 uncultured Thiobacillus sp.
GACAAGGGCGTCTCGCGCGTCGTCACTCAACGAGGGTAATCCTTGCGCCACGGTGGCCAGCGGGGCGTGGGTGAGTCTGGCCGCCGTCAGGAGATCATGCGGAAGGGCCGGATCGCTGGCGCCGTAACTCAGGTGGCGACCGGTATCGACGGCGAGACGGGCCAGTCGCGCGCGCAGGCCCTCGTCGCCGCGGATGAGTTGCTTGATCAGGGGGGGCAGGCCGCCACGTTCGATGAGTTCCAGGCTGAGATCGCGAAACGTGAAGCCGAGCGCCTGACGTTGCGCCTGGTCGCTGCGACTGGCGCGGCCGGCGCGCAATTCGTCGAGCGCTTTTTGCGGGAGTTCCGGGGCGAAGGCCCAGAGTTCGATTTCCCCGGTTTCGGCGAGCAGGGCGGCGAGCGCGAGTTCGCCCTGATCGAGATCGTAGTGCAGCGAACCCCAGGCGAAGGCGATACGGGCACCCAGAGTGGCGCGCAGTTCCGCCGCGATGAACCCCTGGTTGTCCTCCGTGGCTTCCGGAGCCTCGCGCACCTCTCGCTTGAACTGTGATGTGCCCAGCGCCAGCAGGATGCCGAGTGGGGTGGTGATGTCGCGCGCCAGATGTCGCGGCAGGCGGCGGTTGGCATCGCGCAGCAGCCTGAGCGCGAGCAGGGGGTCGTCCAGCAGGAGGGCGGCATAGTCGTGACCGGAGCGATTTTCCTCGCCTTCCTCTTCCAGGCGGGCCAGCGCGGTCTTGCTCGCCGCCTTGATCGGCAGTTCCTTGTGTTCGAGATAAGCCGCCCACTGCGGCGCGCCCCACCAGTCTTGTCCCGCCATCGCGTTCTCCGGAAAGCGTGTCGCATGAATATCGAACCGAATGGTGGAAATCTTTAATGCGCTGACCGGAGATGGGCTTCGATGCCAGAATGTCGGCTCGTTCAGGGTGGGACTAGATCATGAACAAACTGGGTTTCCTTCTTGCCATCTGGTCTGGCGTCTGTGCCGCCGCCAGTCTTGAAAGTTTCGCGCCGCAAGGCGAGCAACTCGAGGTTCGTCAGGTTCAGGCGCGTTTTTCCGCGCCGATGACGGCGCTGGGGCGCAGCGATGCCGCGCCGCCGTTTCAGGTGTCCTGCGCCGTTTCCGGCAACGGCTACTGGGCGGACGAGCGCACCTGGGTCTACGACCTGGATGCGGTGCCCGAGGCCGGCACGCCTTGTCGCTTCGTCCCGCGCGCGGGCTTGACGGCGCTCGATGGCGAACCGGTGGAATGGGCGGGGGCCGGGACGACCGGATACGGTTTCAGCATCGCCGGGCCGCGCGTGCAGTGGCTGCTGCCACAGGTCGCGCAGACCGTGGACGAGGACCAGGTCTTCCTGCTGCTGCTCAACGGACAGGCGCGGCCGGAGAGCGTGTTGGCCCATGCGCGCTGCGAGATCCAGGGCATCCATGAACAGGTGCCGGTCAAGCGGCTCACGGGTCGCGAGCGCGAGAAGTTGCTGGCACGGCTCAAGCCGCATCTGGACGAGGTGCATCCGCGCCCGGAAGGCGGTTCTCTGGTGGCCGACCCGCGTCTGGAGGTCGTGCGCTGTGGCCGCACGCTGCCCGCCAATGCCCGGTTCGAACTGGTCTGGGGCGCCGGGGTGAGCACGCCGTCCGGTCAGAGCAATCCCGCCGACCAGCGCCTTGTCTTCAGCGTGCGCGACCATTTCAGCGCGCGGATGCGTTGCCAGAGGGAAAATGCCAAGGCCGGTTGCATGCCGCTGACCCCCATCCATCTCGATTTCACCGCGCCCGTCGCCCGCGCAATGCTCGACCGCATCACGCTGAAGGACGCCAAGGGTGGCGTGTACCGCCAGGGCAAGGCCGAGCAGGCCGCCGCCAACGACGACCACGTGCTGTTCCCGGGGCCGTTCAAGGCCAATGGCGAGTTGATCCTGTCCTTCCCGCCCGGTCTGGTGGACGACAAGGGGCGTGAACTGGTCAATGCCGCGCGTTTTCCCATGCGCTTCAAGGTGGCCGACCATCCGCCCCTGCTCAAGTTTTCCGGTGACTTCGGCATCATCGAACGCGCGGCCGGCGGTCTGCTGCCGGTCACCGCGCGCAATCTGGAAGCGGATGGCGGCCAGGGCACGGCGGCGAAGGTGCGCTGGGTGCGGGTGACCGATGATGCCGCCATCCTCGATTGGCGAGCGCGGGTGAGGAAGATCGACAACCCGCCCTATGACCGGACAATCAACGGCCGTCCGGAAACCCGGCATCTGCCGCTGTTGAGCGGCCAGGAGGCCGGCTTGGTGGAACAGGCACTGCCCAAGCCCAATGGCGCCAGGCCGTTCGAGGTGTTCGGCATTCCCTTGCGGCGGCCCGGTTATTACGTGGTGGAAGCGGAAAGCCGGCGTCTGGGCAATGCCCTGCTCGGCCAGGACCAGCCCATGTTCGTCCGCACCACCGCCCTGGTCACCAATCTCGGCGTGCATTTCAAATGGGCCACGGAATCTTCCCTGGTCTGGGTGACGCGCCTGGACCTGGGAACACCCGTGGCCGACGCGCAAGTTGCCGTGCGCGACTGCAAGGGACGCGAACTCGCGCGGGCGACGACCGACAGGCGGGGCATGGCGCTGATCCCGCGCGGACTGCCCGACCCTCGCGACATGCGATGGGACTGCCCGTTGATGGTCAGCGCGCGCGCCGGCGACGACCTGAGTTTCGCCTTCTCCGACTGGAACGAGGGGATCGAGACCTGGCGCTTCGGCTTGCGCGAGTCGTGGGAGACGGACAGGCGTCTGGCCCACAGCGTGCTCGACCGGGTGTTGTTCCGCCCCGGCGACAGCGTTCACATGAAGCATTTCCTGCGCGACCGTCAGACGTTCGGTCTTTCCTATTCATCGAAGCTGCCGCGCACCCTGATGATCGAGCACGAAGGCGGCGGCCAGCGCTGGTTCCTGCCGCTGACCTGGAACAGGGGCGCGGCGGAATCCACCTGGACAGTGCCGCCGGGCGCCAGGCGTGGCGACTACAGTCTGCGACTGCTGGACAAGGCGATCAAGGCCGACGCCGACCCGGCGCAATTACAGGCGCTGGGGGGATTGGATTCCGGTGCCTTCAGCGTCGCCGATTTCCGAGTGCCGCTGATGCAGGCGAGCATCGATTCGACCCGATCCGTGTGGTTGGCGGGCGAGGCCGCCGAATACGACCTCGCGGCGAGTTATCTCAACGGCGGCGGCGCCAGGAGCCTGCCGGTGAAACTGCGCGCGCAACTGGAGCCGCACCACCGCGTCGATTTCCCCGGTTATTCCGATTACGACTTCGCCGTGCGTCAGGACACGGAACAGGGCAGCCAGGAGGGCGAAGCGGTCGCCTTGACTGAGCAAACCCTCCGGCTCGATGCCGGTGGCGCCGCCCGCGCCAGACTGGCTGGCCTCCCGGCGCTGGAAATGCCGCACAAGCTGCGCGTGGAACTGGAATATGCCGATCCCAACGGCGAGATCCAGACCGTCAGCCGCGTCACCCCCTGGTGGCCGGCCAACGTGGTGCTGGGCCTGAAGAACGACACCTGGGCGCGTGCCGGCAAGAACCACGCGCTGGTGTTCCAGGCGGTCGATCCGCAAGGCCGCGCCGCCGCCGATGTGCCGGTGGAAGTGAGCCTGAGCCAGCGGCAGATCTTCGGCTATCGCGAGCGGCTGGCCGGTGGCTTCTATGGCTACCGCAGCGAGACGCGGGTGGTGCCGTTGCCCGAGACCTGCGCGGGCAGGACCGACGCGAAGGGGCGCTTCACCTGCTCGGCGCACGCCGAGCAAAGCGGCGAGATCCTGATCACGGCGACCGCCCGTGACGTTCAGGGACGCCTTGCCCGCACCCATCACAGCTACTGGGTGGCGGGCCGCGACGAATGGGTGTTCGAGCAGCAAAACCACGACCGCATCGACCTCATCCCTGAGCGCAAGCGTTACGAGCCGGGCGAGACCGCCCGGTTCCAGGTGCGCATGCCCTATCGCAAGGCCACCGCGCTGGTCACCGTCGAGCGCGAGGGCGTGCTCTCGGCGCGCGTGGTCAGTCTCAGCGGCAAATCGCCGGTGCTGGAGGTGCCGATCGACGCCGCCTGGGCCCCCAATGTCTTCGTCTCCGCGCTGGTGGTGCGCGGCCGCAATGACGACATCAAGCCGACGGCGCTGCTCGACCTCGGCCGGCCGGCCTTCAAGCTCGGCATCGCCGGCATCGAAGTGGGGCGGGGCCGGCATCGATTGAACGTGGACGTGAAGACCGATCGGGCCAGCTACCAGATCCGCGAGAAGGCGAAGGTCACGGTCAGGGTGCGCACCCCCGACGGCAAGGCGCCACCCGCCGGCACAGAGGTGACCCTGGCCGCCGTCGACGAGGGCTTGCTCGAACTCGCGCCCAACGAAAGCTGGAAACTGCTGGAAGCGATGATGGCCGAACGCGGTTACGGCGTGCATAACTTCACCGCCCAGATGCAGATCACCGGCAAGCGCCACTACGGCAGGAAGGCCCTGCCGGCGGGCGGTGGCGGCGGCAAGCTGCCGACCCGGGAACTGTTCGATACCCTTCTGTTCTGGCGGGGCGCCCTGGCGCTGGATGCGAACGGCGAAGCCAGCGTCGAGGTGCCGCTCAACGACAGCCTCACCGCCTTCCGCATCGTCGCCATCGCCGCCGGTGAAACCCGATTCGGCACCGGCAAGACCGCGATCCGCGCCACCCAGGCCCTACAGCTCATCTCCGGCCTGCCGCCGGTGGCGCGCGCCGGCGACCATCTGCAGGCCCGCGTCAGCGTACGCAACGGCGACGACCACGAGATGCGCGTCGAAGTGATCGGCCAGGCCCACGGCGTCACCGTGCTGCCGGTGCGGACCGTGACCCTGGCCGTCGGAGAAGGCAAGGAACTGGTCTGGCCGGTGAGCCTGCCGGAGGGTGTGGACAGCCTGGACTGGTCGTTCAACGCCTTCGAGGTGGGTGGCCAGGCGCGCGACGCGCTCAGGGTCAGGCAGGCGGTCCATGCCGCCGTGCCGGCACGGGTGCAATCCTCGGCCCTGTATCGCATCGACCCCAAGCTGGCCTTGCCGGTCGCCGCGCCCGCCGAAGCCTTGCCCGGCAGCGGCGAGGTGCGCGCCACCCTCGCCGCCAGCCTGCTCGACGGTCAGACCCAGCTGCGCGCCTACATGCGCGACTACCCCTACACCTGTCTGGAACAGAAGATATCGAAAGCCGTCGCCACCCGCGATCCCGCCGCCTGGCGGGCACTCATGGCCGAACTGCCCACCTATCAGGCGCGGGATGGCCAAATGAGCGGTCTGCTCACCTTCTTCCCCGGCGAAGGCGAGGGCAGCGTGGCGCTCACAGCCTATGTGCTGGCCATCGCCGACGAAGCGGGGTGGGCATTGCCGGCCGACAGCGGCGCGCGCATGGAACTGGCCCTGGCCAACTACGTCGCCGGCAAGCTGGAAACCCGTCGCGGAGGGTTGGCAACCGCGTGGGAATCCCCCACCGTCGGCCCGGTGCTGCGCCTCGCCGCCCTGGAAGCCCTGTCGCGTCGCGGTCGCGCCACCCCCGAATTGATCGCCACCGTCAAGCCGGAACCGCGCCTGTGGGCCAGTTCAGCGGTGCTCGACTGGATCGGCGTGCTGCAACGGAGCCCCGACCTGGCGCGGCGCGACGCCCTGCTGAAGGACGCCTGGGCCGCCCTCGACAGCCGCTTCACCTACAGCGGCCGCCGTCTCGACTTCAGCAGCGAATCGCGTGACGGCCTCTGGTGGATGATGACCTCCGCGGACACCAACGCCGTGCGCGCCCTGCTCGCGGTGGTCGACGAGCCGGCCTGGAGGACACGGGTGCCCAAACTCGTCGCCGGCGTCCTGGCGCGGCAACAGGCTGGCCGCTGGAATACCACCACGGCCAACGCCTGGGGCGCGCTCGCCCTGGAACGCTATCGCGACCGCTTCGAGGCGGTGAAGCCGGCCGGCAAGTCCTATGCGGTGCTGGGCAAGGAAGGCCGCCTGATCGACTGGAGCGCCTTCCCCCGGGGCGCCACCGCCTTCCTGCCGCTGGACGCGACACCCGCCACCCTGCACCTCAAGCATGAGGGTCAGGGGGAGCCCTATGCCAGCGTCAGCATCGTCGCCGCCGTGCCGATCAAGGCGCCGGTGGCGCGTGGCTACAAGGTCAGCCGGGAACTGCGGGCCATCGACCGGAAAGTGGCGGGCAAATGGAGCCGGGGCGATGTCGTGCGGGTGCGTCTGACCCTCGACGCCCACGACGACAGGGGCTGGGTGGTGCTGGACGACCCGGTCCCCGCCGGCGCCAGCATCCTCGCCGCCAGTGGCAAACGCGGCTCCGCCCTGCTGACGCAAACCGAGGGCGACAACCTCGACGGCAACGCCTGGCCGGCCTGGCAGGAACGCCTGTTCGACAGCTACCGCGCCTACTACGAATGGCTGCCGCGCGGCCGCCACACGGTCGAATACACCCTGCGCCTGAACAGCGACGGCGTCTTCAACCTGCCGCCCACGCGGGTGGAGGCGATGTATGCGCCGGAACGCCACGGCGAGACGCCGAACGGGGTGTTCGAGGTCGGGCAATGAAGCGCACTTTCGACAACCGGAGACACGCTCCGAGATGACTGCCCCGCGCTACAACACTGAAATGGGGGCCGGGTCCCTCCTCGTGACGGAAAGCCGAAAAGTGGCCGCGTTGAGTCTCGACGGTGCTGTCGAGACCGACTGGAAGCGTTTCATCAACGTCGACAACACGCTACAGAAACGCAGTCCATCGAGCGCCCGCCGGCCCGGCGTTTTCTTTCAAATGGAGTTGCTGATGAATCCTGCCATCGCGGGGTAGGTGCGTCTTTTCGCGTCGTTGGCCAACCGTGGGTTGGGTTGGCCGGCGGCCTGATGCCGGCGTAACCCAACAATCCCGGTGAACGCGCCGAAACTCCGGTTTGACACTCGCCCCCGTCGCCACAACAATTGTTGAAACTTTCAACAACCCAGGAGTCGCCATGAGCACCGTCAACTTCAGCGTCCCGGAAGAGGTGAAGCAGGCCTTCAACGAGACCTTCCAGGGCCAGAACAAGAGCGCCATCATCGCCGACCTGATGCTGGAGGCCGTGGAGCGGGCGCAAAGCAGGCAGCGCAGCCAGGCGGCTTATCTGCGCATCCTGGAACGCAGAAAACACGCCCCCAGTGTCACCGAGGAAGCATTCCGCGCCGCCCGTGAAGCCGGCCGGGAATAACCCGGAATGATCGTCGTCGTCGATGCCAGCGTCGCCATCAAGTGGTTCCTGTCTTTCAAGGCGGACGAAGACCATGCCGACCTCGCCCTGAACCTCCTCGAACAGGCGTCGCGGGGCGATCTCAAACTGGCCCAGCCGCCCCACTTCATCGCCGAAGTCGCCTCCGTGCTGGCGCGTCTGAAGCCGGAGGAAGCCCAGGACGATCTGCTGGATTTGCAGAACATCGAGCGCCGCACCCTCGACGCCCCGGAAATCCACGCCACCGCGCTGGAACTCGCTATCCGCCACCAGCACCACGTCTTCGACACTCTTTACCACGCCGTCGCCCTGCATACCCCGGGTGCCACCCTCATTACCGCGGATCGGCGCTACTACGCCAAAGCCAGGATTGAGGGCCGGATCATCCTGTTGGCCGAGTGGAGTCCAACCCCATGAGCCCGCAAACCGTAGCCCGCGTTGGGTTGGCCGGTGGCCTGATGCCGGTGTCATCGTCCCCGAAGGGGGCACCCAACTTCCCCCGCGCCAATCAGTCGGGTTACGCGATAACCCCGCTAACCCGACCTACGAACTGATTCCGATGAGCAGCGTCGGCGACATCCCTTCCGTGCCCGGCGAACTGTTCGCGAAGTTCCAGACAGGTTTCTACTCGGACCCGGTGGATGCGGTGTTCAAGGCGCTGGGGGTGGATTGAGGCGGGCTTCCTTGGTGGGGCAGGGGGCCTTCCGGTATCATTCGCCATCCCTGTATTTGCCTATTCCATGACTCGTTATATCTTCGTCACCGGCGGTGTGGTTTCCTCTCTGGGCAAAGGCATCGCCGCCGCTTCCCTGGGCGCCATCCTCGAATCGCGTGGCCTCACCGTTACCCACCTCAAGCTGGATCCGTACATCAACGTCGATCCGGGCACCATGAGCCCGTTTCAGCATGGCGAGGTGTTCGTCACCGAAGACGGTGCCGAAACCGACCTCGACCTCGGTCATTACGAGC
>CAZONS010000151.1:0-8183 GCA_964581195.1 uncultured Thiobacillus sp.
CGCCCGCGCCGCCACCGGCGAATGGATCCTGCTCACGATTGCCGACGCCCATTTCGCGCCGACGGCGCTGCGCAGGGCCGTCGCCCATGTCATCGGGTGGGGAAAGGACGATTTCGCCGTCCTGCCGCGGGTGCCCCGCCAACGATCGTTCTCGCCGAATGTCGCCGTTTCCGTCTTTGGCGGGCTGTTCCTGCAGCAAATTCACGTGGCGAACCTCGAATCGCCTAACGGCAAGGCCTTTGCCGGCTCGGGTGGATTCAACCTGGTACGCCGCGCCGCTGGTCGCCGTTTTCGCCACGGACAGCTCCTACATCGCCGGGCTTGGCGTGCTGGCGATGCTGTCCTTCGTCGCGGCCGTCATTCATTCGGAAAGGCGGTTCAAAATAGGTCTGGCGCCTTCACTGCTCATGCCCGTCGGTCTGATGATCCTCGTGGCGATGACGATTCGCGCCGCGGCCAAGTGCCTGGGGCAAAAAGGGGTGTATTGGCGAGGCACCTTCTACCCTCTGGATGAGTTGAAACAGGGGCAGCGCGTCAGGCTGTAGGGAGGGCGGGCATCCGATGGCTTTCAGCCCGATCAGCGCAGCCGGGGCACGCGGGATTCCGTCGGAAGAACTCAACACGACTCAAGCCGACGCTGTACCGTGCCGAACGACCGTCGCCGGCGGCGGGGCGGCTGGATTGCGAATATCAAGAAACATGACTCAAGGAGCGATATGACCATGAGGAAATCCATGCTGGGCGTGGCCCTGGCAGGTGTACTGGGCCTGATCGTCGTCGGCGGCACTGCCTTCGAGGCGGTGGGCAAGTGGCAGGCCCGCCGGGAGCACCCGCTCCTGGGCCAGCTGGTGGATGTCGGCGGCCGCCATATCCAGATCGACTGTCGCGGCCAGGGCAGCCCCACGGTGGTGTTCGAGTCGGGGCTGGACATGATGGGAGCGTTGAGCTGGTCGGCCGTCCATGACGACATTGCCGCCACCACCCGCGCCTGCGCCTACAGCCGCGCCGGCATCCTGTGGAGCGACCCCGCCGAAGGCCCCCGCGATGCCCGCGCGGTGGCCGACGATCTGCATGTTGCGCTGAAGCAGGCGGGCGAACACGGCCCGCTGGTACTGGTGGGCCATTCCCTGGGCGGCCCCTACGCCATGGTTTACACCCAGGCCCATGGCGACGAGGTGGCCGGGCTGGTGCTGGTGGATGCCACCCACCCGGACCAGATCGCCCGCCTGGCCGCCACGGGCGCCCCTACGGAAATGTCGCCCACCGCCCGAAACATCCAGGGACTGGCCGCCAGCCTGCGATGGACCGGACTGGTTCGGGCCTTTGCCCACGGCCAGCGAAGCCTGCCCCACATGCCCGCCGCGGCCGACGCCGCCATGAAGGCCTATGCCTCCACCTCCCTGGGGCCGATGCTGGCCGAGGCGGATGCCCTGGAAGCGACCCTGCTCCAGGCCGGCGCCGCAAGGAACCTGGGGCAGCGTCCCTTGTACGTGCTGACCGCCATGGCGCCTTTCACCGCCGAGGCGCGCCAGCAGATGGGCCTCAGCGCCGAACAGGCGGAACAGACCAAGCGTGTCTGGTTGACGCTGCATGAAGAAGCGGCGGGCTGGTCGAGCCGCGGCCGCCATGAGGCGGTACCGGACGCCAACCACTACATCCAGTTTGAACACCCGGACCGGGTGGTGGCGGCGGTGAACGCGGTGGTCCACGTGGTTCGGCAGGGCGAAGCCGGCCTGAAGCCATGACCCAGCCCCGCGGATAGCATGCAAGACATATCCCGACCAGACACCCTCCTTCTCCGCCTGATGGGAGGTGATCGGCGCTCCATTGGCCAGGCCGGAGCCGTGGCGGCCGATGTGTTGCTCGATCCCCAAGGGTTCGATAGCCTCTGGCGGGGGCTCAGGCACGCCGACGCTTTGGTGCGCATGCGCGCCGCCGATGCCTTGGAGAAGGTCACTCGCCGGCAACCTGCTTGGCTGGCGCCGTACAAGGCCGAATTTCTGGCCCTGCTGGCGGATGCCGAGCAGAGGGAGGTGCGCTGGCATCTGGCCCAGATGGCGCCGCGCCTGCCCCTGGACGAAGCGGAGCGCGACTTTGTCCTGAGCCTGCTGAAGTGCCATTTGAACGACCGTGGCTCGATCGTCGGAACCTGCGCCATGCAGGCCATCGCCGAATTGTCCGCGGATCACCCGCGCCGCCGCGCCGAAGCGGTGGCATTGATCGAATCGCTCATCCCACGCGGAACGCCGGCCATGAAGGCGCGCGGCCGCAAACTACTTGCCCGGTTGGGCGCATTGACGAAAGAACGACCATGACTCAAGAGCTATTCCTAGCGCAAAGCGATGCCGACATCGAAGCCTGCTTCCAAGTCTTCAGCACTCTGCGCCCCCACATCGCTTACGACGACTTCCTGCCCCAGGTGCGCCGCCAACAGGCCCAGGGCTATGCCATCCAGGCCCTGCGCGACGACGGGCGCATCAAGAGCGTGGCGGGTTTCCGTCTCCTGGAGAACCTGGCCTGGGGCAAGGTGCTCTACGTCGACGACCTGGTCACCCTGCCGGGCGAGACCAGGCAGGGCTACGCCGGCGCCCTGCTGGTCCGGCTGGCCGGGCACGCCCGCGCCATGGCCGACCGAGTTGGGGCGTGAAGCGCAAGAATCGGGTCGACTCGACCGAGCCGGCGGCGCTGTAATGTCCGCTCTCGACACCCCGGAGTTCGCCATGACCCCTCCCGCCGCCCCTCCCGCCCGCGCCCCCTGGTCCCGCATCGCCCTGGCCTGGCTGCCGCACTGGGGGCCGACGCGGCCGATGTCGCCGGGGCGGTGCGCGCCAACGCCCTGGGCTGGCTGATTCCCTGCCATCGGGTGATCCGGGATAACGGCCTGCCCGGGCCGGCCCGCTGGGGCGAGGCGCGCAAGCGGGCGATGCTGGCCTGGGAGGCGGGCAGGGCGGACGCTGGGGGAGCCCGGCCGAATTGCCACGGCGCCGGAGCCGCGCGCGCCATTTTTGATAGAGAGCGAAATGAACAAGAGTCTCGACAAGCACCTGATCCGCCAGACCTTCGACACCGTGGCGCCGGGCTATGACCGGCCCGCCCTGCGCTTTTTCCACGACAGCGCGCGATGCCTGGTGGAACACCTGGAACTGGCCGGCGGCGAGCACGTTCTCGACGTGGCCACCGGCACCGGCGCGGTGGCCCTGACCCTGGCCCCCTGTCTGCCCCAGGGCCAGGTGACGGGCATCGACCTGTCCGAGGGCATGTTGCGCCAGGCCACGGACAAGGCCGCCGAACAGGGACTGGGCAACGTGGTGTTCCAGGCCATGGACATGACGGAACTGGCCTTTCCGGAGGACCATTTCCACGCCGCCACGGCGGCCTTCGCCCTGTTCTTCGTCGAGGACATGGAAGCCTGCCTGCGGGGCATCGTCCGGCGGTTGAAACCGGGCGGCCGGGTGGCGAGCTGCGTCTTCGCCGAGGGCGCGTTCTCCCCCAATGTGGAGCTGTTCGCAGCCCGCCTGGAGCGCTACGGCGTGCCGATACCGCCCCAGCGCTGGCTGCGGCTGAGCCGAGAGGAGCAGAACCGGGCGCTGTATGCCGCCGTCGGCCTGGAGGAGATCGAGGTGGCGCGGCGCGATTTGAGCTATTTCCTGCCTGATGCCGAAGGCTGGTGGGAGGTGCTCTGGAACGCCGGCTTCCGGGGCCTGCTCGGGCAGCTTTCCGAAGCGGACCTGGCCCGTTTCCGCGCCGAGCACCTGGCCGAGATCGCCGCCCTGGACCAGGGCGAGGGCGTACCCCTGCGCATCGAAGTGCTGTATGCGCGGGGCCGCAAACCGGGCTGACTCTGGGCATGTTGCGTCTTTTTTCCCTGGAGGTCGTCTACCCGGTACGGCCCGACTTGCGCCGAGGAGCCCTGAGACAGTGAAAGCAAGGACGAAACGACGCCGATGACCGATCTGCCCTTCAACCCGACCCAGGTCTGGCGCGACTGGCATGCCGCCCTGCGCCGCTACATCCCGCGCCGGGTGCCCCAGCCCGCCGACGCCGACGACGTGCTGCACGAGGTTTACCTCAAGATCGAGGCGCATATTCCGGGCTGCGCGAGCCGGGGCGCCGGGCTCGCCGATCACCGATTACGTGGTATCCGCCACCATCGAGGCGGTGAAGCTGAACCCCCTGTATGGCCGCTGGGGGCGCCAACTGTATGGGCCGCCGCCGGCCGGCATGGGATAGGCTGTCGGCGTCGCCGCGATAACCAGGAGGACCCTCATCATGGACGACCAACAGAAGCACTACGCCGACAAGCTGACCAACGAGATCGATGCCTGGGACCTGAATCAGGCCCGGGAGCGGGGCGAGAACGTCATCGTCATCGACACCCGCTCGCCCGAGGCCTTTGCGGCGGGACACATCCCCGGCGCCCTGTCGCTGCCCCACCGGGCCATGGACGCGGCCAGCACCGCCGGGCTCGACCGCCAGGCGTTGATCGTGACCTACTGCGACGGCATCGGCTGCAACGCCTCCACCAAGGGCGCGCTGAATCTGGCCCGGCTGGGCTTCCGGGTGAAGGAATTGATCGGCGGCCTGGATTGGTGGAAGCGGGACGGCCATGCGGTGGAGGGCGGCGCCCCGGGCGCCGGCTGTGGCTGTGGCGAGGTAGTGAGACCCGGGGGGCCGGGGACCACGAGACTCCCCCTCTATCAGGTGGATGCCTTCACCCACCGGGTGTTCGCGGGCAATCCGGCCGCCGTCTGCCCCCTGCCGTACTGGCTGCCGGACGCCGTGCTGCAGGCCGTCGCCGCGGAGAATAATCTGTCGGAAACGGCTTTCCTGGTCGCCGAGGGGAGCGGCTGGCGGCTGCGCTGGTTTACGCCCCTGACCGAGGTGGATCTGTGTGGCCACGCCACCCTGGCGGCAGCCCACGTACTGTTCAGCCACCTGGGCCCTGGCGGTCCGGAGGTCGTCTTCGAGACCCGTAGCGGCCGCCTCACGGTGCGGCGGGAGGCAGACCGATTGGTGATGGATTTCCCCGCCCGGCCGCCGACCCCCTGTCCGGCCCCGGAGGTGCTGATCGCCGGCCTGGGCTGCCGGCCTTTGGAGGTGCTGGCCGCCGACGACTATATCGCCGTGCTGGCGGACGAGGCGGCGGTACGCGCCATCGCCCCCGACCTGGGTCAACTGGCCACCCTGGACCGGCGCGGCGTCTGCGTCACCGCCCCGGGGATGGAAACGGACTTCGTCAGCCGCTTCTTCGCGCCCCGTCTCGGTATCCCGGAAGATCCGGTCACCGGTTCGGCCCATTGCGAACTGGCCCCCTACTGGGCCGGGCGCCTGGGCAGGCCGGCGCTGTCCGCCCGCCAGGTTTCCCGCCGGGGCGGCGAGATCACCTGCCGGCTGGAGGGCGACCGGGTGTTCCTGACCGGCCAGGCGGTGACCTTCATGGTCGGCGAGATGGTTCTGGAAACCTGATTTGCCCGCTCCGTCCGCCCCCTTCAATGCATCGAATACAGCCCGACATGGTTGCCTTCGGTGTCCTGGAACACCGCGAAGTAGCCGATCTCCGGCGTGATCAGCGTCTTGGGCACCCGCACCTGGCCGCCGGCGGCCTCGACCCGGGCCAGGGGCACGGCGAGATCATCGCCGCCGTACAGATAGATGACCGTGCCAATGGGACCGGGCGGGTTGCCGCCTTCCATGTGGATGACGGCGCCGCCGCTGGGGGCGTCCATCTCGCCGGGAAAGATGGCCATGCGCATCGGCCCCATGTCCTCTCGGCGCAGGCTGACGCCCAGCACGGTCTCGTAGAAGCGGATGCCGCGCTCGAAGTCGGCGGTGGGGATTTCGAACCAGCTGATGAGGGGTTGCATTTCGGATTCCTTGTTTCGGTGAAGGGAGCCGCGATTCTGCGTCCCCCCTCCTGACAGCATGGTGTCAGGAGTGTCGCGTTATCCTGTCGCCATCCCTTTTCCAGAAAACCCCATGCGCCGCGCCGACCGCCTGTTCAACCTCGTCCTGCTGCTCAACCGCAAGCGCGCCGTCACCGCGCGGGAGCTGGCCGAGGCGCTGGCGGTGTCCGAGCGCACCGTCTATCGGGACATCGCCGACCTCTCCCTGTCCGGGGTGCCGGTGGCCGGGGAGGCGGGGGTGGGCTACATGATGCGCGGCGCCTACCAGTTGCCGCCCCTGATGTTCGACACCGACGAACTGGCCGCCCTGGCCCTCGGCGCCCGCATGGTGCAGGGCTGGTCCGACGACGGACTGGGCCGCGCCGCTGAGCGCGCCCTGCTCAAGATCGAGGCGGTGTTGCCGGAGCCGCTGCGGCGCAGCCTGACCGGCCAGGCGCTGCGGGTGCCCGACTTCCATGTCCCCGATGCCATGGTGGCGCCCCTGGGCCTGTTGCGGCGCGCCATCGCCGAGGAGCGCAAGCTGTGTTTCGCCTACACCCGGGCCGACGGCGAGGCCAGCCAGCGCACCATCTGGCCCCTCGGCCTGTTCTTCTGGGGCCAGAGCTGGACTCTGGGCGCCTGGTGCGAGTTGCGCGGCGAATACCGCTCCTTCCGCCCCGACCGCATGGCGGAACCGGTTTTGCTGGACGAACGCTTCGACGGCCGGGGCGGGGATCTGCTGGAGGACTACATCCGGGTGGTCTCCGGCCAGGAGTGAGGGCACGGCGGCGATGACGCGGACCGACTTGACGCCCCCGGCACAGATGGAAGGAGGCTGTATCCCATGAATCCGAACAAGGTCAGCCGCGACCGGCTCGGTCGCCTGGAAGACCTGCCCAACATCGGCCCGGCCGGTGCCCGGGATCTGCGCCACCTCGGCATCCTGGTCCCGGCCGAGCTGATCGGCCAGGACCCCTACGCGATGTACGAACGCCTCTGCCTGCTCACCGGCACCCGGCAGGACCCCTGCGTCCTCGATGTCTTCCTGTCCGTGGTCCGCTTCATGGCCGGAGAGCCCGCGCGGCCCTGGTGGGCCTACACCGAGGAACGCCAACGCGGCCTGGCCGCCTGGAGCTCGGCGTCCTATACACGCACATGACCCATCCCGCCTCGAAGAAGGGCTGAACGGCGGGGCTCAGCCAGTCTGTCTCAGGCTGGCTTCGAACAGCGCCAGCAGCCGCCGGGCCGAGGGCGGCACCTCGCCGGGACCGAAGCGGGCGATGAGCTCGGAGACGGGTAGTTCCGGCAGTCCGGAGCGGGTTTCCACCAGGCCCGGGGCCAGCAGGCTGCGGGGCAGGGGCGTGACGGCCAGGCCGGTGGCGATGGCGTGGCGCAGGGCGGTGTAACTGCTGGCCACGAAGGCCGTGCGCCAGGGAATGCCGGCGTTGGCCAGGGTGGCGATGGCGGCCATGCGAAACACGCAGCCTTCGTGGAACACGGCCAGGGGCAGGGGGCGCCGGTCCGGGGCGTTGCTGCCTTCGCCGGCCAGCCAGGCCAGGGGGTCATGACTCAGGCGCCGCCAGTGGACTGATGCTTCTTCCGTTTCGCTGCCCGGCATGCGCTTGGCGATGGCCAGATCCAGCTCGCCGGCATCCGCCAGGGCGGTGAGGCGCGCGGACAGGTCGCAGCGCACGCTGAGTTCCACCCGGGGGTAATCCCGGCTGAAGTCCACCAAGACCCGGGGGAAGACGCTTTCCATCAGCTCCTCGGGCAGCCCCAGGCGCAGGCGGCCGGCCAGGTCCGGCCGGGCGAAACAGGCCCAGGCTTCGTCGTTCAGACGCAGGATGCGGCGGCTGTAGTCCAGCAGCACCCGGCCTTCGGCGGTGGGGCCCACCACCCGGCCCTGGCGGCGTTCCAGCAGGGGCTGTCCCAGGGCTTCCTCCAGGCGCTTGATCTGCAGGCTGACCGCCGACTGGGTACGGCCCAGCCGGCCTGCGGCGGCGGAAAACCCGCCGCTGTCGGCGATGGCCACCAGGGCGCGCAGCAGGTCCATGTCCAGGGTGCGGGGGATGGGCTCCGGGCCAGGATCGATCATTGCGTTCGTAAATGTTGGATTGATATATATGAATTTCACAAATAATGCGCCCATCCCTACCCTGGCGGCAATCCCAATCGCTTTGGAGATGGCCATGTCCGCCCCCAGCCTGTCCCTGAGTCCCGTTCCTGTCTCCTTGCCTCGCCTGGCCCTGGTGGGCGGGCTGTTCAGCCTGGTGTGGAGTTCGGCCTTCATCGCCGGCAAGA
>CAZONS010000152.1:0-8167 GCA_964581195.1 uncultured Thiobacillus sp.
TCTACGTCCCGGAAAAAATGCCCGACCCGAATTCGCCCGAATTCGGCGTGGCCGCGCTCAACGCCGCCTGGCCCCTGTTGAAGGCGAGCGGTGGCGGCGCCTTCCTGCTGTTCACCTCGCTGCGCGCGATGAACGCCGCGCACAAGTTGCTCCAGTCCAGGATGACGGCGGAAGGCGTGAGCTTTCCATTGCTGTTGCAAGGCGAGAAGAGCCGCAGCGAGCTGCTCGACGAGTTTCGCCGCCTCGGCAACGCGGTGCTGCTCGGCAGCCAGAGCTTCTGGGAAGGCGTCGACGTCGCCGGTCAGGCGCTCTCCCTGGTGGTGATCGACCGCCTGCCGTTTCAGCCACCGGACGATCCGGTGCTCGCGGCGCGCATGGAAGTGCTGCGCCAGGCCGGCAAGAACCCCTTCTTCGACCATCAGCTGCCGCATGCCGTGATCAGCCTGAAGCAGGGCGCCGGTCGCCTGATCCGGCGGGAGAGCGATCGTGGCGTGCTGATGATCTGCGATCCGCGCCTGGTCGACAAACCCTATGGCCGCCGCATCTGGCAGGCGCTGCCGCCGATGAAACGCACGCGCAAGGAGGCGGAGGCGGTGGACTTTTTCAACCAGCGGGAGGTCTGACCGTCGCCGGTGGCGGGTCCGGGCAAGACGTCCTCCCCGATCCCGGCTTGCGCCACGTCGCCGCGGCGCGGATCAGGGCTGCGCGATGACGGGGCCCTTGTCCGGGTGCCTGGCGCGGATGCGCAGCACTTCCTCGATGCCGGCGATGAATGCCTGGACGCAGGCCGGGTCGAAGTGGTTGCCCGCGCCTTCCTCGAGAAAGCGCAATGCGTGCTCGATGTCCCAGGCGCGCTTGTAGGGGCGTTCGGTGGTGAGCGCGTCGAAGACGTCGGCCACCGCCACGATGCGGCCGTGAAGGGGGATGGCCTCGCCCGCGAGGCCGCGAGGGTAGCCGCTGCCGTCGAATTTCTCGTGGTGCGTGCGGGCGATCTGGGCGGCACAGTCGAGGAGAGGGGAGGCGCTGCCGGAAAGCAGCTCATATCCTTTCTCGGTATGCGTCTTCATGATTTCGTATTCGTCCGGATCGAGCCTGCCGGGCTTCAGCTGGATCTCGTCGCTGATGCTGATCTTGCCGACGTCATGCAGGGGCGATGCGCGCAGGATGAGGTCCTGCTCCGAGGGCGGCAGACCCAGGTTGCGCGCGATCAGACGCGAGTAGCACGCCAGGCGCTGGATGTGGGCGCCGTTTTCCGGGTCGCGGAATTCCGCCGCGCGCGACAGTCGGGTGATCATTTCCCTCTCCCGGTCGAGATACGGCGTGGTGGCCGCGGCCACGCGCTCCACCAGTCGCGCGGCCTGTTCGGACAGGGCGATCCGGCAGCGCCGCAGGTCCAGCATGCCGCGCAGGCGGGTGAGGCATTCGACTTCGTCGAGGGGGGCGCCGAGAACATCGTTGGCGCCGTTTTCCAGGGCGGCGCGGCGGCTGTCGTGATCGGCGATGATCGTGAGCACCGGGATGTCGGCGTTGCCCGCTTGTTCGCGGAAGCGGCGGATGCACGCCAGGCGGTCTGGAACCGGCGACGCGGCGTCGACGATGAGCAGGTCGACCGTGTTGCTCCGGCACCAGGCCAGAGCGTCGGCGGCATTCCGGAACGCTTTCGGCGCGCATTCCCAAGTTCGCCCGATCAGGCTTTCCATCAGCTTCAGATCAGCCGGATTGTCGTCGACGATGATTACCTGCATGGCCGTCCCTTTGGCTTGCGTATCTCTCCCGTGTATCGGCCAGGGTCCGGGGAACTTTAACCCTGGCAGAGGGCCGCCTGGCGTGAGGCAGGCTTCTGTTCACGCAATATCAGGCCTAACGCGCGGGCTTGCTCATCACGGGCCGTTTTTCCACCGTCGCCGAGGCCTGCAATGGCTTCTGCTCGCGGATCAGACGCAGCTTCGCGATTTGTCCGGGCGGCAGCGCGGCGATCAGATTGAGCAGGGAGACTGAATCCGTGACCGGTTTGTCGTTCACCGCCACCAGCACATCGCCCGGGTGGATGCCGGCGCGGTCGGCGGGGCCGCCGCGCAGGACACCCGCGATGAGGGCGCCGTCGGTGGACTTGAGACCGAACGATTCGGCGATCTCGGGGTTGATTTCCTGGACTTCGATGCCGACCCAGCCACGCGTCACCCCGCCATGCGCGATGATCTGTTCCATCACCTGACGGACGATGGAGACGGGAATGGCGAAACCGATGCCGAGACTGCCGCCGCTGCGCGAGAAGATGGCGGTGTTGACCCCGATCAGATTGCCCGAGCCATCGACCAGCGCGCCCCCGGAGTTGCCCGGGTTGATGGCGGCGTCGGTCTGGATGTAGTTCTCGAAGGTGTTGATGCCGAGGTGGCTGCGGCCGAGCGCCGAGACGATGCCCATGGTCACCGTCTGGCCGACCCCGAAGGGGTTGCCGATCGCCAGGACCACGTCGCCGACGCTCAGACCGTCCTGTCGCGCGAAGGTAATGGCCGGCAGGCCGCTGTGATCGACCTTGAGCACGGCGACATCGGTTTCCGGATCGGTGCCGACCACCTTGGCCGGCAGCGTCTTGCCTTCGGGCAGGGCGACCTGGATCTCGTCGGCGGCCTCGATGACATGGTGGTTGGTGAGGATGTAGCCATCGGCGCTGACGATGACGCCGGAGCCCAGGTTGGAGACGCGCTGCGTCCGATTCTCGGCATTCGGGCGATCCCCGAAGAAGCGGCGCAGCACCGGATCGTCCATGAAGGGGTTGCGTCGCGCGCGCACTTCCTTGCTGGTGAAGATGTTGACGACCGACGGCCGTGACTTGCCGGCGGCATCGGCGTAGCTGGATACCGTGCGCGCCGCGCCGTCATGCGCCGCCTCGCGGATGACGACGCCATCGCCCGCGGCCGGCAGCAGGCCCGGGATCAGACGGTCAAGGGCCAGCAGGGCGGCGAGTACGAGTACCAGCGCGGCGATGATCTGGGCAAGCAGCAACCAGTGTTTTTGCATGGGTATCTGGGAGTCGGATGGGGTGGGGCGAGACGATTCTAGCCTACCCGGGCGCCACCTCCGGCCAGCACGCGGCGGGCGCGCTTTCCCGACGCGGATACTCAGTTGCTATTGCTGCAGGCGCGAATTAATCTGCGGGCATCATGCGAACCCTAATTTTGGGCATAGGCAATACCCTCCTCACCGATGAAGGTGTCGGTGTCCATGTCTTGACGGCGCTGGAAGCGGCGCTGGCCAGTGAACAGCCCGCTCTGGAGGACATCACCCTGCTCGATGGCGGCACGCTCTCGTTCACCCTGGCGGGACCGATCGAGGAAGCCGATGCGCTGATCGTCGTCGATGCGGCCAACATCAAGGGCGCGCCGGGCGACTGGACATTGCTGGAAGGGGAGGCGATGGATGCCTTTCTGCTGGGCAATCGCAAATCCAGCGTGCATGAGGTCGGTCTCACCGATCTGCGCGCGATCGCCATTCTCGCCGGGCACTGGCCGGAGCGGCGCGCGATGCTGGCGATCCAGCCGCAACAAATGGATTGGGGCGAACAGCCCACTCCCGCCGTCGCCGCCGCCATCCCCCCGGTCTGCGACGCCATCCTGAAACTCCTCCGGAGCTGGCGCCATGCCGCTTGATGCCATTCCTGTCGTCACCGTGTCGTCCGGTCTGCGCGCCGGCGAGTTGTCCGGCAACGCGCCGGCCCTGCTGCGGGAGATCGCCGAAATGGTTCGCCGTCTGCTGGCCACGGGCGAGACCTCGGCCATCGACCTGCAAGCGTTGCCGCTGACGCCGGCCGACCTGGACTGGCTGCGGGAACAGCTGGGCGAAGGTGAAATCGCCGTCACGCTGAATGCGGAGGGCGAATCCAGCCTCGATGAGACGGCCTGCCCGGGTGTCTGGTGGGTGACCCATCGCAACCCACGCGGCGCGGTCGCCTCGGCGTTCATCGAAGTGGCCTTCGTTCCGGAAGTGGTGAAGGCCCATCATGAAGATGTAGCAATCGGATTAGAACATCTCGAATTGCTGATTTCTGATCTAAGCTGAATTTACCGGTATCAACCAACCGTAGTTTTTGAGTGTGTCTCGAGCCAGGAGGCGAAGCATCATGCAAGGTCCATTGATCGAAACCCTCGCGCGGCAAGGTGTCACCCGCCGCACATTCATGAAGTACTGCGCCACCCTGGCGTCCATGATGGCGCTTCCTCCCTCGGCGGGACGCGCCATGGCGGAAGCGATGGCGGCGGCACCGGCGGCGAGCAAGCGGCCCTCGGTGATCTGGTTGCCCTTCCAGGAATGCACGGGCTGTACCGAATCCATCACCCGCTCGCATTCGCCGACTCTGGAAGGTCTGATCTTCGACGTGATCTCGCTCGATTATCAGGAAACCCTGATGGCCGCGGCCGGCCACCAGGCCGAGGAAGCACTGCATGCCGCGATGGCCGCCAATGACGGCAAGTACCTGTTGATCGTCGATGGCTCGATTCCGCTCGGTCTCGACGGCGCCTATTCCTGCATCGCCGGGAAGTCGAACCTGGATACCCTCAAGGAAGTGGCGAAGGGCGCCGCGGCGATCGTCGCGATGGGTTCCTGCGCGGCGTATGGCGGCATTCCCAAGGCGAATCCGAACCCGACCGGCGCGGTGTCCGTGTCGGACATCATCAAGGACAAGCCGATCATCAACATCCCCGGCTGTCCGCCGATCCCGGTGGTGATGACCGGCGTGCTCGCCCATTTCCTGACCTTCGGCAGCCTGCCGGAACTCGACAAGCTCGGGCGTCCGAAAGCGTTCTATGGCGAAACCATCCACGACCGCTGCTACCGCCGTCCGTTCTACGACCAGGGCAAGTTCGCCAAGACCTTCGACGACGAGGGCGCGCGCAACGGCTGGTGCCTGTTCGAGCTGGGTTGCAAGGGCCCGGTGACCTACAACGCCTGCGCCACCGTGAAGTGGAACGGCGGCACCTCCTGGCCGGTGGAATCCGGGCACGGCTGCCTGGGCTGTTCGGAGCCCGATTTCTGGGACGCCGGCGGCTTCTACAAGGCGCTGTCCATGCCGGCCGATCCGCTGAAGATGGCCGCGAAGGCGGCCGCCGTGGGCGCCGCGGCGGGGGTCGCGGTGAGTTTCGTCAATCGTGGCAAGAAGCGCATGGCCAAGACGGCGCATGAGACGACCACCCTGGCCGATCTGGAGAAATGATCATGAATGAAATGCAATTTCTGACATGGGTTCGTGGCCCGGGCCTGGATATCGCCGTGGCCATCTTTCTTCTGGGCGTGCTCTGGCGTCTGATCGAAATCTATTCCCTGGGCCGCAAGAAGGATCTCTCCGCGCCACGCAGCGTCGCCGGCGCCTCCGGCTGGCACACCATCTTCCGGCGTTCGCTGCCGCCCGCCGGCATGGTCAAGAGGTCCCCGGTCAGTTACCTCGGCGGCTACGTCTTCCACATCGGCCTGGCCATCGTCGTATTCCTGTTCGCGCCGCACATCCTGCTGATCAAGAACCTGACCGGCCTGTCCTGGCCGGGGCTGCCTTCCCAGTTCATCGATCTGGCGGCCGTGGTGACCATGGCGGCGATGGTGCTGGTGCTGGTCGATCGCATCAACAAGCCGGTGAAGCGCTATCTCTCCACCTTCGGCGACTGGTTCACCTGGACGCTGACCTTCCTGCCCGTGCTGACCGGCTGGATGGCGGTGCAGCACCTGCTGCTGCCCTACACCACGATGCTGGCCCTGCACATCCTTTCGGTGGAACTGCTGCTGGTATTCCTGCCTTTCACCAAGCTGTTCCACGCCTTCACGGTATTCGGATCGCGCTGGTACAACGGGCAGGTCAACGGTCATAAAGGAGTTGCGGTATGAGCGCCTCTCTCGAAAAGGGCGTGCGTGTCCTCAAGGAAGTCATCGACGCGCCGATCGCCAGTTACTTCAACAGCTGCGTGCATTGCGGCCTCTGTGCCGAGGCCTGCCTGTTCTATACGGAAACCGGCGACCCCAAATACACCCCCATCCACAAGCTGGAACCCATGCGCAGGCTCTATGAGCAGGAATACACCCTGCTCGGACGGCTGCTGAAGATGGTGGGGCTGTCCAAGCCCGTCACCGACGCCGAACTCGGCGAATGGCAGGAACTGGTCTACAACTCCTGCACCCTGTGCGGCCGCTGTTCGGCGGTGTGTCCGGTCGGCAACGACATCGTCTACATGGTGCGCAAGTTCCGCGAGGGCATGTCCGCGTCCGGCAACGCGCCGGAAGGCATCAAGGGCGCGGCCAATCGCACCGTCACCATCGGCAGCCCGATGGGCGTCAAGCTGCCCGCCGTCAAGGCGCAGATGAAGCACGTCGAGGAAGACTACGGCATCCCCATCCCCATGGATGCCGAAGGCGCCGAGTACATGGTGATGCTGTCCTCGATGGAGATCATCAACTTCCCCGAATATCTCGGCGCCATCGCCAAGATCATGAAGCAGGCCGGGAAGACCTGGACGCTCTGTTCCACCGCCTTCGAGGCGACCAACGCCGGCATGCAGATCGGCAATTCGGACATCGCCCGGGTGATCGTCTCGCGCATCGTCGAGGGCGCGGAGAAACTCAAGGTCAAGACCGTGATCAGCCCCGAGTGCGGCCACGCCTATACCGCCCTGCGCTGGGAAGGCGCCAATCTGGTCGGCCGTCCCTTCACCTTCCAGGTCAAGCACATCATCGAGGTGCTGGGCGAGTTCCAGAAACAGGGCCTGCTCAAGACCGAGGGCTTCGAGACCGACAAGCTGACCTTCCACGACCCCTGCCAGCTGGCGCGTCGCGGTGGCGTCATCCAGCCGCAACGCGACTTGATGAACATGGTCGCGAAAAACTTCGTCGAAATGCCCGACGCCGGCTTCATGAACTGGTGCTGCGGCGGCGGTGGTGGCGCCTCGGCCATCGAGGAAGGCGAGGAGCTGCGCCTGGAGGCCTTCAAGATGAAGAAATCCCAGTTGGACGCGGTGAAGCCGGATCGTCTGGTCACCGCCTGCGCCAACTGCCGCATCGTGCTGGAGGAAGGCCTGGAGCACTACCAGATGGAGATTCCCGTGATCGGGCTCACCGAGATGATCGCCGAGCACATTCCGGACCAGACCAAGTCAGAAGGAGCTTGAAGCCATGGCGAACAATGACAAGGATTTCAAGGCGGAACTGGGTGCCTTGCCGATCGCGCGGCAACGCGTGGTCGCCGCCGAGTTCGCGCGGCGGGTGTTGCCGCTGTCGAATGATTTTCGGCTCAAGGCGGCGGTCGACACCGCCCTGCGCGCGGAGGCGACCGACGCTGAACTCGCGGCCGCCCACCAGTCGGCCAACACCGCGCGGGTGGAAAGCTTCACCCGATGCGGCAAGGAAACCGACTGGAGCGCGCAAGCCGGCCATTTCGTCGCCAAGTCCGTGGTGGCCTGCGCGCGGCCGGCCGTGGAAGGCGACAACCTGGCGTGGGAAGCCGCCATGTCGGCGCGGATGGCGCGCACCTGCGAAACCGTCGCTGACGGTCGCGGTACCGAGAACAGCGAAGCCCAGGAGCAATACCGCATCCTCGGCGCCTTTTTGAACAGCTAAGGAACAGATCATGACCACCGCTCAACGAGTCGTCGTCGACCCCATCACTCGCATCGAAGGTCATCTGCGCATCGAGGCCGAGACCGATGCCAGCGGCAAGATCACCAGCGCCTATTCCGCCGGCACCATGGTGCGCGGTATCGAGATCATCCTGCGCGGCCGCGACCCGCGTGACGCCTGGGCCTTCGCCCAGCGCATCTGCGGTGTCTGCACCCTGGTGCACGGCATGGCTTCGATCCGCTCGGTGGAGGACGCCCTGCATCGCGCCATTCCCAGCTACAGCATCCCGCACAACGCCGAGTTGATCCGCAATCTGATGATCGCCGCGCAGTATGTGCACGACCATGTCATGCACTTCTACCACCTGCACGCCCTCGACTGGGTGGACGTGGTGTCGGCGCTGAAGGCCGATCCCAAGGCGACCTCGGCACTGGCGCAGAGCATTTCCAGCTACCCGAAGTCCTCGCCGGGCTATTTTGCCGACGTGCAGAAGAAGGTGAAGACCTTCGTCGAGCAGGGCCAGTTGGGCATCTTCTCCAACGCCTACTGGGGCCACCCGGCCTACAAGCTG
>CAZONS010000153.1:0-8050 GCA_964581195.1 uncultured Thiobacillus sp.
CGTCGCGTTCGTTTCGCGGCCGACGATTCCTCAGTCCGACAGGCTCAGTGGTAGAGGAGATCGATGAAGGCCGAGACATGCGCCGGATCCCAGTTCACATCGGGATCGGTGTCGATGAACGACGTGTTGGTCGCGGCGGCGATAAAGAGACGCTGCGCCTGCGACTCGGTCAGCGGATAGATGGTCGGATCGGTATTGTTCTTGGCATTCAGCAGCAGGACCACGGCTTTTTTCGCGGATTCGAGGCCCGTTGGCGCGGGCAGGGACAGGATCTGGTGAATCGTGGCCACGGGATAGCTACTGCTCGTGGAGAGGTTGGTCCCGTCGAAAAAGAAGTAATCCGGCACCCCGAAACCACTCAGCGTGGCGGGATTGGTATCTGTATAGGGGTTGGCCAGCCATTCGCTCTGGCCCTGGCCCAGCGTGTTGCAACTCGCCACCTCGTGACTGGACGTATTACCCGAGAGCTGACCGGAAATGGTGCAGGTGTAGGGGGCGGGTGCCGGGTTGCCAGGGAGCGCCAACACCGGCTTGCTGACCAGACTGGCAAGTACGATCGGCGCCGCCAGACCGCCCTTGGCCAACCGTCTGCGCAATTCGTTCGGTTTGTCCACCTTCGGTATGTTGCTGTGATCCGACGTCATACATGCACCTCAAATATTGTCACGGTATGTCAAGCAAGTACCATACCGGTATCCAATACATTGAATATGCAAGATAAATTATTTCCCCATCGTCATGTTGTAAAGAATTCCGACAGTTTCTCTCGCCACCACGGAAGCGGCGCCTACTCTTCCTGCTTTCTGAATGCCTTGCGCAGCAGATGGGGGATCAGCAGATGGAGCGGCATGCGCAGCCAATGGCTGCGGACGTAGAGCAAGAATGACGCCGCCCCGGTGAACATGTTGCGACACGCATGATGGGCGCTTGCGATGGCGGGCAGAAACAGGGCGTCCATCCCCCGGGCCGCGAGGGCGCCGGGTTGTTCAGGGCAACTGGCCAGGGCCGTCTCGGGGATCGGCGTATGCAGCAATTTGCGCGCATAGCGCAGCGCGTAGTAAAGCGGCCGCCCCAAATTGAGGGTGCCCGCGCGCGACATCAGTCGTGGCCAGAAGGCGGCATCCGTTCCGTAGGCGCGCAACAGGGCATCCAGATCGACCAGATCGCGCAGGCCGTGCCCCCACTCCCCCTCGTGGAACAGATGCGTCGCGGAATGCAGAACCTGATCGACAGGCTGCGGGATGGAGAAGCGTGGAAACGCGGCCAAGGGGAGCGACGCGGCCAGAATCAGTTCCGGGCGCGTCTGTCGACGCGCCGTCTCGGGCAGGATGTTGTGGTGCACATCCAGCCAGGTCTGCCGCCGGATATGGCGCATGGGCGGTAATTCGTGCATCCACTCGCGGTAATAGCGGACGTCATAGGCGTCGCGCGCGCTGGAAAACCAGCCCGCGAGCTTGAGCGCGCTTTCCGTCTCCTCCAGCTGCCGCCGAGGCACCAGCAAATCGATGTCGCTGAAGATGCGACCGAGCGCCGGCGGCAGGTCGGCCGCGGCATATGCCGCGCCCTTGAGCAGGACGACGGGGCCTTGCGTGCCCTCCAGCGCGCGTGACAACTGCACCAGTTCCCAGTGCACGGAGCGTCTTTGCTGTTCCGCGAGCGCGCGCGCGGACAACAGGTTGCGCCTGACCGCGTCCGGCATGTCCGCGCCGATCTCCAGCGCCTGCGCGCCCAGACGTCCCAGCAGCCCGGCGGATCGCGCCTGGCGAATGACGCTGTCCCAGGTTTCCTCATCGAAATCGAGCATGGCGGCCGGATCACGGAGCGCGTGCAGGAAAGCGGCACAGGCGTGGTTCAAGAGACCAATTCCTCGAACACCTTCAAGGCATCCTGCAAGCGGGTGTATTCGAAATCCCAGCATGCGCAGGCATCGATCAGCGCGGCGTTGACCTGGAAACCCTTGCGCCCCAGACGGCTGTAGTTGAAACCATGCGTGGCGGCGTGGATGAAGGCATCGGCCTTGGAATGGTGGCTCAAACGGGTTTGCGTGTCCGCGCGCCAGCGTGGAAACACGATATGCGCGGCGCGAGCCTTTTCGCCCATGCGAGCCACGCTGTCAGGAGGGGGGCGCAGGTGGGCCACCGTGCCCTTGTGGGTATCCAGGGCAACGTCGCCGATCACGGCATCCGGGAAAGCCGCGCGGATGATGTCTATGGATTGATTCTTCAGACTGATCGGGCGCGCCAGCGGCACGATCTGGCCATCCTGGGCATCGACCAGGGTGATCTCGTCGGAGAGCAGGCGCCAGCCGGACAGGGCGAGCGCCGCGGTCAGCGTACTCTTTCCCGCGCCGGGGTCCCCGGGCAGGATGACCGCCTTGCCATTGCGTTCCAGAACGGCGGCGTGAATCATCAGATAGTGCAGCCCTTCGGCGGCGATGCACCAATTCATTCCCCACTCCAGCAAGGCAAAGGCGTGCTGGGAAGGCAGGGGTTTGAAGGGGGCATAGCCATCCTGCCAGAACCCGACCTGGGGCCGATACCAGCGGCGCGGCCCGGACACGGCATCGACACGGATATGGAAATCGCGGAACCCGCCCGGACACAGCGGAAAGTCCGGATAGAGCGTGGCCAGTCCGCGCGCGACATCCTCGCGCTGGCTGCGGATCAGATAGCGGAATGGCCCGGTGCGCAGATCCAGCCCCGCCGCAAGCTGGTCGCGCAGCGCTTTCGGGGTCAGATCGCCGAGTCTCACCGCCATGCCACGAAATCGATTTTTGCCAGCGCCGAGAGAATCACATCGAGGGATTCACTATCGAGCCCGAGCGTCTCGCCCAGGGACGCCTCCTCCTGTTCGCCGGATTCGAGCAGACACAGCAGGACCAGGCCCGCGACCTCGGAGAGACGGTGCGTGTCATTGGCGAGCGCGTGATGGAAGACATACTCGCCGTCCCAGTGCCGCCAGATCAGGTCGGCGTGGTCGGCGATGCGCCAGTAACGGGGTGTAACCTGCATACGCCGGGCGTTACGCCAGGGTCTCGATGAGCAGGTTGCGATTGGTGTAGATACACAGATCAGCCGCGATTCCGAGCGATTCCCGCACGATCGCCTCGGGCGCCAGATCGGTATGCTCCAGCAAGGCGCGCGCGGCCGACTGCGCATAGGCACCGCCACTGCCGATGGCGGCGATGCCGTACTCCGGCTCCAGGACGTCGCCGGAACCGGTGATGATCAGCGAGTTGCCGCGATCGGCCACCACCAGCATGGCTTCCAGCCGCCGCAGCATGCGGTCGCTTCGCCAGTCCTTGGCCAGTTCCACGGCGCTGCGGAGCAGATGGCCCTGGTGCTTTTCAAGCTTGGCCTCGAAGCGTTCGAACAAGGTGAAGGCATCGGCGGTACCGCCAGCGAAACCGGCCAGGATGCGCTCCTGATAGAGCTTTCTGACCTTGCGGGCGCTGGCCTTGATGACGATGTTGCCGAGGGTGACCTGACCATCGCCGCCGATGACCACGTCCGCGCCGCGACGCACTGAAATGATGGTGGTGCCGTGAAACTGTTCCATATGCGGGCCTAGATCCGGGTGCGACCAAGCACGGCCGCGTACTGATTGGCGCCGACGATCTGGAGCAAGGTGTTCACCATCTCGTTGCCTTCGACGAAGCGCACCTTGCGATCACCCTGCGCCAGGCTGATCAGGGTATCCAGCAGGAGGCCGACGGCGGCGAAATCGATACGGGTGACCTCGGAGAGGTCGATGTCGACCTGCTTGCGGGATTCACCGAAGCGGGACAATTCCGCCAACTGGATCTCGGCGCCGGGGCCGATGATGCCGGCCAGATGGAAAACCGAGTCCGCGCCGCCGGTCCGTGCCGCTTCAGGAAGCTCGCCGCGCGTCGGCAGGGGAAGGGGGGGCTGATAGGACGGTGGCGACAGCTCGAAAGACACCGCGTAACCCACCGCCGTGTCCTCGAAATCCGTCTCCTTGCCCAACAGGCGCAGGGTGGTGAGCCAGAGCAGCCAACCATTCTGGCCGAGACGATCGCCCTGATGCGCCGCCCCCATCCGGACCGCGAAGCCGGGACCTCCGATCAACTCGACCGGTTTGCGCAGCCGGTCGATTTCGGCGAAGAGGTCGACCATGACCTTGGCCGCCTCCTCGTCCGGCGCCGGGCACTTGCTGACCTCGATGCGGACGAAGGGAGCTTCCCGCGCATCCTGCGTGAAACGTTGCAGCTTGACCCGCTCGATATTGCCGAGCTTCTCGCCAAAGCTCATCAGCGGCACCGGCATCGCGGCCACTTTCAACTGACCGCGCGGCGCCCAGGTGGGTGGGGAGCGCTCGAACTTCACCGCGAAATCGACGGCGGCATCCTCGTATGGCTCCGGCTGGTTGCTGGCCTCGTAGAGGTCGAACAGCATGAACCAGGGCAAGGGATCGCGCTCATCCGGATGATCGAGCAGATAGCGGTTGAGCAGGGAAGCCGCCTCGCCCACCTTGCCATTGGCGAAAAGCACGGCCGCCTCCTCGATTTCAGGAACCAGCCCGCCCCCCGCCTCGCGCACCTCGATACCTTCCTCGCCCACCTCCGCATCCGCGTTGGCCAGCATGTAGGACGAAGAGGGGCCGGAACCGAACTCCGGCTGACCTTCCTTCAGGAAGGCCATGAAGTCTTCGGGTTTGCCCTTACGGAAGAATGAGAACACGAATGGAAACGACCGCGCCAGGGGGAAAGGAGCCGATAGTAGAACCTGCCGGGGGGTGCGGCAAGCCATCAAGGCACGGGATCGTGCCCCCCGGGATGCCAGGGATGGCAGCGGGACACACGCCGAGCCGCCATCCAGGCCCCCTTGATCGCGCCATGCCGTTCCACCGCCTCGCGCGCATAGTGCGAACAGGTCGGGGTAAATCGGCACTGGTTGCCGATGAACGGGGAAAGCAGCAGCTGATAGCCGCGGATCAGTCCCACGAGCACATGTTGAGCCAGATTCATGATGTCTCCCGCGCGGTGCGCATCAGCGGCGATAACGCGGCGCCAGCCGTTCGGCGGTGCGCAGATCGTCGGGGGTGTTGACGTTGAGGAAGGCGTAAGGATCACCCTGGAAGTACACCGTTTCAACCGGTTGCGTCTCCTGCCAGGCGCGCACCTGCCGCCCGCCCTCCAGAACGAAGGCTTCGAGCTCCGGCAGCAGCGAACGATGCATCAGCATGACCGCGTAATGCGTGCCGGTCTCGTCCGCCGCTCGCACCATGCGCACGTCGTTGGCCTCGGCCTGGGCGTGCAGGTGCATGGCGAGGTCGAGCGGCAGAAAGGGCGCGTCGCAAGGCACCGAGAGCAGCCAAGCCTGTTGCGCGGTGCGACCCGCCGAGAGCAACCCCGAGAGCGGCCCGAGGTTGCCGGGCAGATGATCGGCCACCACGGTGTGACCGATGGCCGCGTACTCGGCGAGGTTGCGGTTGGCGTTGAGCAGCACCTCGGCGACGCGCGCCCGCAGCCTGTCCGCCACCCAGGCCGCCAACGGCCGGCGGGCGAGCTGGATCAGCCCCTTGTCCTCGCCCCTGAAGCGGCGCGCCAGGCCGCCCGCGAGGATCACGGCGGTTACGGGAAGCGGGACGGGCGCTTGCATCAAGGGAGCTCGTACAGACGATAGCCTTGGCGCTTCAGGCGCGGACGTGCGCCCTCCCAGACCGGCGCGACGCCGATCTCCGGCGCGCGTTCCGCCGAAACCAGCAGCCAGCGGCAATGCGCGTCGTGCCGGGGGCGCAGGTGATAGCGCAGCATGGTTCGCATCGCCGGATCAGTATCGATGGTCAGGCAGGCGTCCGCCGGCAGATGCACCCGCAGGTCGGCGATCAGCGGCCGATAGCCCCAGCCCGCTTCCACCCAGGGACGGAACAGGGCGATGAACAGGGTCCATACCAGCACCATGCCGCTGGCCCAGACCAGCACGGGACGGATCTTCGCGCGCGGGAAAAGGGGTATGGCCAGCAGCCACAACACGCTGGCGAGCAGCCCCAGCAAGAAGCTGCCGGTGGTCACCGAACCCGCCTGGTAGGAAGGGGTGAGCCGCGAGACATGCGCCGCCAGACGCGTCGGAACGCCCCATTCCAGGGCGGCGAAATAGGTCCAGAAGGCGAGGATGAAAAACATGAAACAGACGACGCCGAACCAGTAGAACGCCTGTGCCGCCCCGCGTTTCAGGCTGTCGACGCCATGCGCGGCGAGCAGTGCCAAAGGCGGCAGCAATTGCACCAGGCCGCCATCCCGCGTCCAGGACGGCCAGAGGGTGGCGAGCAGCGCCGCAAGCAGGGCGAACAAGGGCATGTGCAACTCGCGGGCTCGCCCCAGACGCCGGTGCTCGTGCCACAGCGCGGCCAGCGCCAGCGGCCACAGCGGCCAGGCAAACCAGGGCAGTTCGGTATAGGCACGGAACGAGCTGACACCGATCACCAGCCGCTGGAAACCATGCTCCCGCGACCAGGCGTCGAGCAGGCCGTTCGCGACCAGCCCCGCGATGATCGCCACGCTCGCCGTGGCCGCCAGGGCGATGCCGATGAGCAGCGCTTGGCGATACCGCGAGCGCCGCCATTCCGGCGACAGCAGGAGCAGCGACAACAGCGCGAGACCGGCGACGAGGTCGGGCAGACCACGCAGACCGAACAGCAGCGCGAGCAGCGCCAGACCGATGAGGACGCCGCCCTGGCGCGCCGAATCACGGCCGTGGGCAATGCCGGCCAGCAGGGCGGACCAGGTGGCGAGCAGCGCGGTTTCCGGCGCCAGCGCATGCATGCGCAGCATCAGGCCGAAACAACCGATCAGGGCGAGCGTCGCCGTTGCAGCGAAACCGGGGCCGAACAGCCGTCGCGCCGCCAGCGCGGTGAACAGCAGGGCGGCCAGGGTGAAGAGGCCGCTGGCCAGGCGGGCGCCATCCTGGAACGTGAACCAGGGCGAGCCCAGCCTCGCCATCCAGGTCGCGACACCGGCGTGCAGGGGCGCGGGCGCGCGCCAGGACTGGGCAAGATCGCCGTGCGCCTCCAGCAATGGCGCCAGGGCCAGCGCCTCCTCGGCCTTCCAGGCGTCGCGACCGGTAAGGCCGTAGAACGCCCAGAAGGTGGCGAGCAGCAGCAGCCAGAAGAGCTTGGCGGGCTGGGTCGGATTCATCGCAGGCCGCGGGTCTGAAACAAAAAAGGCAGCCTAAGCTGCCTTTGATTTGCCAGACCGCCCTCGATCACTTCTTGAGGTTGTACTTCTGACGGAATTTCTCGACGCGGCCGGCGGTGTCCACGATCTTCTGCTTGCCGGTGTAGAACGGGTGGCAGGCGGAACAGACTTCCACGTGCAGCGCCTTGTTCATGGTGGAACGGGTGGTGAAGCTGTTGCCGCAACTGCAGGTCACGGCGACGTCGTTGTATTCGGGATGGATGCCGGCTTTCATGATGAGTACCTGGGCTAGAAACCTGGAAAGCGCGGGATTATCCACAAAAACTCCAATCCAGGCAAATGCTTGCGCAAGGACCGACGCAAGCCACCGCGCTCAGCCCGATTCCGCCAGCAATCGGCCGATCATGGCCTCGGCCTGCGCCGCGTAGCCACCGCCGAAGAGATTGAAGTGGTTGAGCACATGGTAGAGGTTATAGAGCGGCTTGCGCGCGCGGTATCCGGGATCGAGCGGCCAGGCTTCCCGGTAGGCATCCTGGAATGCCGGCGGATAGCCACCGAACAGTTCGGTCATCGCCAGATCGGCCTCGCGGTCGCCGTAGTAGATGGCCGGATCGAACAGCACCGGCTCGCCGTCGACATAGCCGTGATTGCCGCCCCAGAGATCGCCATGCAACAGCGCGGGAGGGGGGCGATAGCCGGGGAAGAAGCCCTCCAGGCGCGCCAGCAGCCGCTCGCCCTGTCGCAGCAGGCGGCTCGGCGCGGCATTGTCGCGGGCGAGATCGAGCTGTGGCCGCAAGCGCCGCTCGCGACAAAGAAATTTTTAACTTAAAGAAAGCACATCTAATTCATTATCCTTCTGTTAAGGAAGCATATATGAGTCCATTAAAAGGATTT
>CAZONS010000154.1:0-8016 GCA_964581195.1 uncultured Thiobacillus sp.
CCGCCGTGACCGCGCGGGATGAGGCTGACCATGTCCCGTCTCGCCAAGCTGCGCAAACTGCTCGACCCGGAGATCCGGGCCAAGAATCTGCGCGCGCTGGAACACGCGCTGCGCGGCCTGTATTTCGACGGCATCCACCCCGCCATGCCCGATCCGGTGTTCGTGCTGGGCTGTTCCCGTTCCGGCACCACGGTGACCTACGAAACCCTGGCCGCCGCGCCGCGCTTTCTCAGTCTCGGGGTGGAGATTCCCGAGTTCTGGAACGGCTTGTACGGCCCGCTCAACAACGGCTGGCTCTCGGAAGCGGCGGGCGCGGAGCAGGCGCGCCCCGAGCACCGCATGGCCGCCCTGCGCCATTTCTATCAACGTCTGGGCCGGGGGCAGGTGCTGGACAAGACCTGCATCAACACCCTGCGCGTGCCCTATCTGAACGCGCTGTTTCCCGACGCGAAATACGTGTTCATCCAGCGCGACGGGCGCGACAACATCAGCTCCATGATCGACGGCTGGCGTCTGGGGCGGACCGATGGCGCCTTCCACCTGTCCCAGTTCTTCGGCCCGTTCCCGGAGCCGGTGGCGATCAATGGCGGCGAGTTCAAGGAATGGCACTTCTTCCTGCCCCCGGGCTGGCGTGACTACAACCGGGCCAGCCTGGAGGAGGTGTGCGCGTTCCAGTGGCTGTCCGCGAACCGGCTGGCCCTGGAGGGCAAGCGTCTGATTCCGCCCGAGCGCTGGACCCAGCTGCGCTACGAGGACCTGTTCGAACGCCCGGTGGAGATGTTCCGCGAGGCCTTCGAGCGTTTGGATATTTCCTTCGATGCGGCATTGCGCGCGCGCTGCGCCCACCTGGCCCCCACCAGCATCGTCAAGGGGGCGCCGAAGAAGCAGAAATGGCGGGAACACAATCCCGAGGCCATCGAGCGCATCCTGCCGATGATCCGCCCGCTGATGGCGGAACTGGGTTACGACGCGGATGCCTGAGCGGGTCGCGCCTGTCACGGGAGGTGGCGCATCCGTGCCCCGCGTCTCCGTCATCATTCCCGCCTACAACGCCGCATGGTGCGTGCGCCGCGCGGTGGACAGCGTCCTCGCCCAGGACTACCGCGACTTCGAGCTGATCGTGGTGGACGACGGCAGTCGCGACGACACGGCGGCGATTCTGGCGACCTATGGCGCGGCCTTGCGGGTGGTGAGCAAGCCCAATGGCGGTCTGTCCAGCGCCCGCAATGCCGGCATCGCGGCGGCGCGTGGCGACTATCTCGCCTTCCTCGACGCCGATGACTGGTGGCTGCCGGGCAAACTGGCGCGCCAGGTGGCGCTGCTGGACGGCCAGCCCGGGGTGCTGTTCTGCTCCTGTACGACCTCGGTGCGCACACCCGAGGGGCAGGCCCTGCCCGACTGGCGTTGTTGCAAGGGCGAGGGCCGCGCGCTGGAAGACATCTTCGCGGTCAACGCCTTCGTCGCCGGCAGCGGATCCGCGGTCATGGCCCGGCGCGCGGCCTTCGCGCGGGTGGGCGGGTTCGACGAAGCCCTGCGCAGCCTGGAGGACATCGACATGTGGATGCGCCTGGCCGCGCAGGGCGACTATGCCTGCCTCGACGAACCCCTGGCGGTGATCGAGAAGCGCGCCGGCAGCATGAGCGGCAACCTCGACGTGATGCGCGCCGCCGCCATCCAGGTCATGCGCAAGAACCGCGACCTGCTGCCGGTGGCCAGACGCGGCGGCTTCTGGCGGGCGGCGTTCGCCGGCATGCTCACCGACTATGCCAAATGGGCGTATCGCCAGGGCCGCACCGCGCAGGCGCTGGGCGACCTGATCCATGCGCTGGCCCTGGCGCCGCGCAAGCGCGGGCGGCTGGCCCTCAGCCTGGTGCTGGCGCTGCTGACCCGACAAAGAATCTGATCGTGGATGCCGCGCATGCCGGGAGTGACCTCCGCGACAACCCTGGAAACGCCTGGAAGCCCGCATCGCGGCTTCCGGCCGTCAATGTGAACGATGGATGATCTGAGCTTCCTCTCCCTGGCGATCCGCGCCAGCAACACGACCGGCCTGGTCTCGCTGGCCTTCGCCCTGCTGCTGCTGGTCAAGTCCCTGATCGACTTCAGCCAGACCGGGCCGGTGCGCCGCGAGGTGCTGACCCACCATCGTGTCTACCTGGTGCTCAGCCTCGGACGCCTGACCCTGGCCGCGTTTCTCCTCGCCAACCTGCTCGCCCTGCCGGGCGTGGTCGCCTACCTGCTGAGCCTGTCGATGTTCGCGCTGCCGTATCACGCCGCCGCCGTCGCCCTGGCCGCGCTGTGCTCGCTCGGTCTGCTCTCGCTGTACCAGTTCTGCCGGGTGCTGCACGACTCGCCCGGGGTGATCGTCGCGTCATCGCACTACGCCATCCATCGCTTCTACCCGCTCTGGGAGCGGTTGTCCCGCGCGCGTCTGCAACGCTTCTCGGCGCTGCTGACGTGGAGCTATTTCGGCTGGGTCGGGCTCGGCGTCTTCGCCCTGTTCGAGCAAGGCGCGGTCTATTCGGCGCTGGTCGTGGTGATGCTGCACGGGCTGGCGCAACTGGCCTACCGGATCTGGGTGGAAGACAGCGAGCCGCTGCCGCTGGCCGATGCCCCGGCCAGGTCTCGTCCCAACCTGCTGATGATCGGTTCCGACACGCTACGCGCGGATCGCCTCGGCCAGGCCGGCTATCACCGCGCGTTGACCCCCAACCTCGACCGCCTGGCCGAGACGGGGGCCCTGCTGACCCATTGCTATGTGCCCTGCGCCCGCACCGCGCCCAGTCTGGTTTCCCTGCTCACCGGCACCTGGCCGCATACCCACGGCGTGCGCGACAACTTCGTCCCCGACGAGGCCACCCGGCTGCGCCTCCCCACCCTGGCGTCCGAACTCGCCGCCGGCGGCTACCACACCGCCGCGCTCAGCGACTGGGCCGGCTCGGACATGGGCAAGTTCGACCTGGGTTTCGATGAGCTGGACCTGCCGGGCGACCAGTGGAACATCCACTTCTTCATGCGCCAGGGGCCCAAGGACATCCGCCTGTTCCTGTCGCTGTTCCTCTCCAACCGCGTCGGCCGCTTCTTCCTGGAGGAGATCTACTACCTGGGCGGCGTGCCGCTCACCCGCCAGCTGGGCCTGCGCGCGCGGCAGACGCTGGCGCGCCTGGGGGCGGCGGAGCAGCCGTTCTTCCTCAATGTGTTCATGGCCAGCACCCACCCGCCCTTCGCCAGCGAGTACCCCTATTACACGATGTACGCCGACGCCGAGTACCGCGGCCCGTCCAAGTTCGCCATGGCCAAGCTGACCGACCCGTTCGAGATCATCCGGCGCCAGGGCGAGCCGCGCGAGGAATTCGACCTGGAACAGATCTTCGACCTCTACGATGGCTGCGTGAAGAGCTTCGACGACGAGGTGGGCCGCATCCTCGACTATCTGCGGGCCAGCGGCCTGGCGGAAAACACCCTGGTGGTCGTCTACAGCGACCACGGCATGGAGTTCTTCGAACACGAAACCTGGGGCCAGGGCAATTCCGCCATCGGCGATTTTTCCGCGCGCGTCCCGATCATCATGGCCGGACCGCCGCTGGCGGGCGCGACCCGGCTGGACGGCGTCACCCGCAGCGTCGATCTCGCGCCCACCCTGCTCGACCTCCTGGGCCAGCCCGTTCCGCCCCGGATGGAAGGCGTCTCCCTGGCCGCGCCCCTGCGCGGCGGCGCGATGCCGGAACTGCCCGCCTTCCACGAGACCGGCATCTGGCTGACCGAGGTGCCGGGCATGCCCGCCGGTCACCTGCGCTACCCGAATCTGCTGGACATGCTGGAGATCCCGAATCCGAAGACCGGCACCATGGCGCTCAAGCCGGAATATGAGGCGCAAGTCGTCCGCGCCAAGGACCGGATGATCCGTGTGGGTGACTGGAAGCTGGTTTACCAGCCCCTGGACGAGGGACATCTGCTGCGCCTGTTCGACCTGGCGGCCGACCCCGATTGCCGGCAAGACCTCGCCGCCGAGCGGCCGGAGATCACCGCCCGGCTTTGGGAACGACTCCAGGCATGGATGGGGTAGCCTGAGGCGGGCTGCTCGGCACGTCCGGGCAGAAACGGCACCAGGGGTTGCTGGCGGTGCCGATGTCCGGCGGGCCGACTGGCGCGGTATCGACCGGGGCGGGCGGGACGGCCGTCGGCGCCTGCTCAGGCGTGGCCGGCGGTTTCACGGGCGGCTCCACCGCCGGCACGGGTTTGGCTTCCTCGGGGGGAAGGTCGATCTTGAGCTGTGTGCCCAGCCGCCGCATGGCCTTGTTTCCTGGGGAGACTTCAAGGCCATGGCGAATGAGCTTGACCGCGTTGTCCTGTCGCTTGGTGTCGATATAGAGCTGAGCCAGGATCGCTATCGCTTCCAGGTGATCCGGATCCATCGCGAGCGCTTGCCGCAATTCCGATTCGGCGGCGGCGTGCTTGTGCCCGAGTGTCTGCGCCTGGCCGCGTAGCGTGTAGAGCGGCGGCAGCAGCGGGTGGTCGGCCGGGACATGCGAGAGCACATAGCCGGTTTCGCCGATCACCCGTTCCAGTTCGTAGCGTCGGGCCTCCTTGTTCTTCGCGGAATAGGCCGAGTTCATGTGGTTCAAGGCCGCGCAGTAGTGGTGGAAGTGGAAATAGTAGTCGGGCGTGGCCAGGGTCATGGCGTGGGTCCTTCCTTCCTGGGTCCACTTGGTGCGTTCGATGCACCATATCTTCAGGGCCTGATATTCCCCCTGACGATCAGTGGCCGCGGTCACGGCAGGGAAGGTCGCGGCAACCAGGGCGGCGACGGTCAGGGTGAGGCGCAGAGTAGACATGTGTGTTCCTTTCATCGGGCCAATCCAAGATCCACGAGCAGCTTCAGGATGGCATGGGCTGCCAGTTCATGGCCAGCAGAACCCCAGTGGGTGTCGTCAGGCATGTAAACATCCTTCATCCCGAGCCGGATGGCTTCCGCCACAGCCAGGTCGAGCCGGGCATCCGCGACCGGGAAGCCGCGCATCAGTGTCGGCAACCGGCTTTCCGGCAATCGTGCCGGCTCGACCAGCCAGGGGCGGTAGGCGCTGGATTTGTCGGGCGCGAGGGCGGTGACGAAACGGGTGACGCCATTGCGCTCGAAGCGCGCCGCCAGCGAGGCGAAGCTGCAGCGGGTGCGGTCGAGATCCGCCTCCCTCCAGGTTCGCTTGAGCAGATCGTGGCGATACACCAGCAGTCCGGTCGCGTCTTGCGACGAGAACAGGTCGGAGCGTTTCAGACGAAACTGTCGCGTATCGCCAGTGTAGAGATCGGTGTGGTCACGCAGCAGGTTCTTCCACAGCCAGGCACGGGCGTAGCCAGGATTGATGCCGTCGCCGCCCGACGGGCGCATGAACACGCGAGGCCGCGCCCCGGTGGGGCGCACAGGCAGGGCATCCCGCGCCGTGGGGGCGACGTGGGGGGGGCAATGTCCGTCGTTGTCGGCATATTCGTCGCGCAGGTCGCGTTCGATGGTATTCCAGATGACCACGCGTGGCGGGCGGTCGCGGTAGAGAGGGGATTCGACCAGCCGGTCGATGTCGACATGATGCTTGTCCAGCGTGTGGATGCGCCATCCGGTCAGCGCCGCCAGCCAGTTCTGCCATTGCATCGGCGGGCGCAGGTTCGCGAAGGAGTCGCCCAGCACCAGGACGTCCACCGGCCGGGTGTAGCGGTCGCCGCCCCAGGAGGCTTCGAGAGGACTGAATTCGAACATGGGCGCATTCCAGCCGAATTCGCGCTCCGCGTGGCCGCCGATGCGGGCCAGATCGCCGTAAACGGGTTGCAGCCACCAGGCCAGCGCATACAGCGCCGCGACACAGAGCAGTGTCGCCAGCAGGATGCGGATGAAAAAGCGGTGTGGATTCATCAGAACTGGAAGTAGAGGAATTCCGACACCGCGTCGCCACGGGTGAGCGCGGCGACCAGCAGGACGAAGGTCAGCGTCGCCCAGGCGGGAGTGAAACCGAATCGCCAGGCCACCTGCCGACCCGCTTCCGCCACGTAATCGAGCGCGGGCCGGAAATCGGCCAGCAGACGCTGGGTGTTGGGCATGCGCGCCGCGATCAGCAGCAAGGTGGCGATCCAGGCCCAGGTCCAGGGGTCCGGCACATGCGCGCCCGCATCCCCGATCCGGATACCCAGGGTATGCAGCAGCCAGCCGAGGCGCCAGTGGCTATCCTCCAGCCATGGCCCGGGTACCGCGACGCCATGGCCCCCGGCCATGGACACGAGCAGGGACAGCGCGGCGTCAACCGAGTCGGCCCGGAAAAACACCCAGGCGATCACCACGGCGAGGAATGTCGTGGTCCAGGCGAGCAGCCGGGTCCACCAGCGGCCGCCGGGCAGCCCCAACGTCACCCTGAGACTGCTCCAGGCATGATTCACCACCAGATACAGGCCGTGCAGCCCGCCCCAGATGACGAAGGTCCAGCCGGCGCCATGCCACAAACCGCCGAGCAGCATGGTGGTCATCAGGTTGGCGTAGCGGCGGGCCTTGCCGTGGCGATTGCCGCCGAGGGAGAAATAGAGATAGTCGCGCAGGAAACGGGACAGCGTCATGTGCCAACGCCGCCAGAAATCGATGATGTTCAGCGCCTGGTAAGGGGAGTTGAAGTTGAGCGGCAGACGCACGCCGAACATCCGCGAGGCGCCGATGGCCATGTCCGAATAGCCGGAGAAATCGAAGTACAGTTGCAGCGTATACGCCAGTACCCCAGCCCAGGCTTCCAGAAAGGTCAGCTCGGCACCGCTGCCGGCGGCATCGAACACCGGGCTGGCGTAGGGGGCGACGCCATCGGCGAGGACGACCTTCTTGAACAGGCCGATGGCGAAGATGGTCAGCCCGATGGAGAGGTTTTCCCAGTTCAGCCGATAGGTCTCCCGCAGGCCGAACTGCGGCATCATTTCCTTGTGATGCAGCACCGGGCCGGCGATCAGGTGCGGGAAGTAAGTGACGAACAGTCCGTAGTGGATGAAATTGAATTCCCGGGCCAGACCGCGCCAGGCATCCACCAGAAAGGCGATCTGGGTGAAGGTGAAGAAGGAGATGCCCAGCGGCAGGATGATCTCGCCCGCGTGCCATTCCGTGCCCAGGGCCGAGTTGGCGCTGTCGAGAAAGAAGTTCGCATACTTGAAGTAGCCCAGCAGGACGAGATTGGCGCACACGCCGGCGGCGAGGAGGATGCGGCGGCGGGATGCCTCGGGTCGCCCGGATTCCCTCGCCAGCACGAGACCCATGCCGTAATTGAAGCAGATCGAGCCGATCAGGAGGCCGAGATAGGCCGGGTTCCACCAGCCATAGAAGAAGAGAGAGGTCGCCAGCAGCCAGGTGGCGGCGATGCGGTGGCTCCACCTCGCCAGCCAGAAGAACCCGATCAGGACGATGGGCAGGAAGAGATAGATGAACTCCGGCGAGCTGAACAGCATGGTCTCAGACTTCGCTCAGGGCAGGCGAGTGCGACGTTTCATGGAAGGCCATGCGTGCGTTCGGCCACCGAATCCCAGCTGAAATCCGCGCGCGCGCGCGCCAGCCCCGCCTGGCCCAGCCTGGCCGCCAGTTCGCCATCGCGGAGCAGGGCGGTGAGGGCATCGACCAGCGGCGGCAACGCCGTGCCGTCCACCCGATACCCCGTCACCCCGTCCACCACCGCCGCGCCGGTGCCGCCGGCGGTTCCGGCGATGGCCGGCTTGCCGCAGGCCGCCGCTTCCAGGAACACCATGCCGAAACCTTCGGTGTCGCCGTTGATCTCGCGGTTGGCCATGACGAAGACGTCGCAGGCGTTGTACCAGCGCGGCAGGTCTTCCGGGCTGGCGTGGCCGAGCAGATGCAGGCGTTCGGATACACCCAGTTCGCGCGCGATGCCGAGAAGATAGTCCCAGTCCTCGCCGATGCCGATGAGGGCGTAATGGGCGTCGATCCCCCGCTTCACCAGTTCCGGCAGGGCGCGGATCACCTGGTCGAAACCCTTGCGCCGCACCAGG
>CAZONS010000155.1:0-8003 GCA_964581195.1 uncultured Thiobacillus sp.
AGCCATGTCGATGCCCAGGCTGCCGGCCTTGAGGCGATCGATATCGAGCAGGAGTTGTGTCGCCGGTTCCTTGCCTTCCGGCCGCACCCCGGCCAGGCGCGTGTCCTGGCTGGCCATGCCGAGCACCATGTTGCGCGCTTCCAGCAGTTGTTCGCGGCCGAGGCCGGCACGGTCCTGCAGACGGAAGTCGAAACCGCCCACGGCCGCCAGTTCCGGAATCGGCGGCGGATTGAGGGCAAAGATCATCGCCTGCTTGATCGAGAACAGCGCCATGTTGGCGCGCTGCACCACTTGGAGCGCGTGGTCCTCGGGCTTGGTGCGCTCGTCCCAGTCCTTCAGCCGCACGAAGGCGATGGCGGCATCCTGGCCCTTGCCGAAGAAGGAGAAACCGGCCACACCCACCACCTTGGCCACTTCCGGTTGCTTCAGGAAATGCTGCTCGAGTTCGGACAACACCGCGATGGTGCGCTCCTGGGTGGCGCCTGAGGGCAGTTGCACGATGGAGATCAGATAGCCCTGATCCTCGTCCGGGAGGAAGCTGGTGGGCAGACGCAACAAGAGGAAGACGGTGACGCCGACCAGGGCCGCGAACAGCAGCGCCATGCGCAGGGGCCGCTTCACGGCGGCGGTGACACCGGTCAGGTAGCCGCGGGTGGTGCGATCGAAGAAGCGGGTGAACAGGCCGAAGAAGCCGCTGTGATGCTCCATCTGTTCCTTGTTCATGCCCGCGAACAGCGTGGCGCAGAGGGCCGGGGTCAGACTGATCGCCAGGAAGGCGGAGAACAGCATGGTCATGACCAGGGTCACCGCGAACTGGCGATAGATGGCGCCCACCGAGCCGGAGAAGAAGGCCATCGGGATGAACACCGCCGACAGCACCACGGTGATGCCGACGATGGCGCCGAAGATCTGGCCCATCGCCTTGGATGTGGCCTCGCGCGCCGGCAGGCCTTCCTGGGTCATGATCCGCTCGACGTTCTCCACCACCACGATGGCGTCGTCCACCACGATGCCGATGGCCAGGACCATCGCGAACAGCGACAGCACGTTGATCGAGTAGCCGAGCAGGTAGAGGCCGACCAGGGTGCCGACCAGCGACACCGGCACCACCAGCGTCGGAATGATGGCCGCGCGCAGGTTCTGCAGGAACAGCCACATCACCAGAAACACCAGGAAGAAGGCCTCGGCCAGGGTCTTCGCCACCTCGCGAATGGAGATTTCGACGAAACGGGAAGTGTCGTAGGGCACGTCCCAGCTCACCCCCTCGGGAAAGAACTTGGCCAGCTCGCCCATCCGCGCCTTCACCGCCTGCGCGGTTTCCAGGGCGTTGCCGCCCGGGGCCAGCTTGATGCCGATGGCGGCCGTGGGTTTGCCGTTCAGGCGTGCCTGAATGCTGTAGTCCTGGGCGCCCAATTCGATGCGGGCGACATCCTTGAGACGCACGGCGGCGCCACTGCTCGATGTCCGCAGCAGGATCTCGCCGAATTCGGCCGGCGTCTTCAGGCGGCCCTGGGTAATCACCGTGGCATTCAGTTGCTGGCCGGGGAGGGCGGGGAGCTGCCCGATTTCGCCGGTCGCCAGTTGCACGTACTGCGCCTGCACCGCCTGCAACGCTTCACCCGGCGTCATGTTGAAGCCGGCCAGCTTCAACGGGTCCAGCCACAGGCGCATGGCGTATTCCGTGCCGAACAGGTTGGCCTCCCCGACACCGGGCACCCGGCGCAGGTTTTCCAGCACATTGGCCGCGGTGAAACTGCCGAGGTCGAAGGCGTTCAGGCTCTGGTCGGGCGAGAACACGGTCACGAACATCAGGAAGTTGCGCCGCGCCTTCGCCACCGTGATGCCCTGGCGGCGGACCTCATCGGGCAGACGCGCTTCCACCCGCTTGATGCGGTTCTGCGCCTCGACCGAGGCGATGTCGAGGTCGACGCCGGTGGCGAAGGTCAGGGTGAGGGTGAGGGTGCCGCTCGCGTCCGAGTTGGACTCCATGTAGAGCAGGCCTTCCAGGCCGTTCATTTCCTGCTCGATCAGGCTGGTGACGGCGTCCTCCACCACCCGCGCGGATGCGCCCGGGTAGATGGCGGTGATGGACAGGGCGGGGGGCGCGACTTCCGGATATTGCGAAACCGGCAGCTTCGGGAAGACCAGAAAGCCCGCCAGCAGGATGGAGAGCGCCACGACCCAGGCGAAAATCGGTCGGTCGATGAAGAAACGGGGGAGCATGGTGATCAGGCGCCAGGGTAGGGTGCGCCGCGCGCACCGATGGGGGCCTGGCACGCGCGGCGTACCCTGCACAGGGGGCTCATGGCTTCACCTCCACCGCCGTGACCGGGCTGCCTGGCCGCGCTTTCTGGACGCCATCGACGATGACTTTCTCACCCCCCTTGAGACCCTCCGCGATGATCCAGCCGTCTCCGGAGAGTCCGCCGGTCTTCACCGGTTGCGGCATCACCTTGCCGTCGCCGCCGACCAGCAGCACCGCCTGGCCCTGGGGCGAGACCTGCAGCGCGCGTTGCGGCACCACGATGGCGTTCGCCACCTGCGCCACCGGCAGGCGCACGGTGACGAACTGGCCAGGGAGGAGGGCGCGGTCGGGATTGGGGAACTCGGCGCGCATGCCGACCGAGCCGGTTGCCGGGTCGACCGCCAGATCGCTGAACAACAGCTTGCCCGGATGCGGATGGACCTGGCCATTCTCCAGCACCAGCCTCACCGGCGCGTTCGCGTTCTTGCCGTGCGACGCGCGCAGGTCGAGGAAAGCGGCGCTCGATTGCGAGAAATTCACCCAGATCGGATCGTATTGTTCGATCCTGGCCAGCGCTGTGGCCTCGCCCTTGCCGACCAACGCGCCTTCGCTGACCAGGGCGCGGCCGATGCGCCCGGAAATGGGCGCGGTGACCCGAGTGTAGGACAGGTCGATCTCGGCGCGCGTGACCGCCGCCTGCGCCGCGGCCACTTCGGCATCCGCCTGCGCGCGGGCCGCCTCGGACTGATCCAGATCCTGTTTGCTGATGGCCTTGCTGCCGGCCAGCGCCTGCATCCGCGCCTGATTCTGCCCGGCGATCAGAGCCTGCGCCCGGGCCTTGGCCAGATTGGCGCGGGCGCTGGCCAGGTTCGCGGCGAGACTGCGGTCGTCGATGCGGAACAGGGTGGCGCCGGCCTTCACCTCGCTGCCTTCCTGGTAGGTCCGCCGCTCGACGATGCCCTCCACCCGCGCCCGCACCTCGGCGGTGCGCACCGCCTGCATGCGGCCGGGAACCTCGATGGTGAGCGACACGCCGCGCGGCGTGACGCTGACCACGGAGACCTCCGGAGGCGGCATGCCACCCATGCCGCCGGGGGGCTGCGCGGACTGCGGCTTGCACGCTGCCAGCAGGACGAGGAGGAGGACCGGCAGCAGCCGGGCGGGGATGAGTGCGCTGTTCAAGACGGGCTCCGACACGAAAGATCTGAATACGGGTCCCGGCAAGACGGGAGGGCGTCCCGCGAGTTCCCTGAAGTAGGACCGAAGAGTAAACCAACAGCTATAATTGCGCACCGCATCAATTTCACCCTAGCCGCCATGACCGACTTCGCCATTGCCCGTCTCGACGCAGCCAATCCCGATTTTCGTGCCCGCCTCGCCGAACTGCTGGCGTTCAATGACGCCACCGATAGCGCGGTGGGTAACGCCGTCTCGGAGATCCTGGCGGCGGTGAAAAGCCGTGGTGACGCGGCCGTCATTGAATACACCGCGCGTTTCGATCGTATGAACGTGCCCGACATGGCCGCCCTGGAACTGTCGCGCGAAGAGCTCAACGCCGCGCTGGGCAAGCTGCCGCTGCGTCTGGAACAGTCGCTGCGCCGCGCCGCCGAGCGGGTGCGCGTCTACCACGAGAAGCAGCGTCAGGAGTCCTGGACCTATACCGAGGAAGACGGCACCGTGCTGGGCCAGCAGGTCACCGCCCTGGATCGGGTCGGCCTCTATGTGCCCGGCGGCAAGGCGGCCTATCCCTCGTCCGTGCTGATGAACGCCATCCCGGCCAAGGTGGCGGGGGTGAAGGAACTGATCATGGTGGTGCCGACCCCCGATGGCGTGAAGAATGATCTGGTGCTGGCCGCCGCCGCCGTCGCCGGCGTCGATCGGGTGTTCTGCATCGGCGGCGCCCAGGCCGTCGCCGCCCTGGCCTACGGCACCGAGACCATTCCCCAGGTGGACAAGATCGTCGGTCCGGGCAACGCCTATGTGGCGGAAGCCAAACGCCGGGTGTTCGGCATCGTCGGCATCGACATGATCGCCGGCCCTTCGGAAATCCTGGTCATCTGCGACGGCAAGACCGATCCCGACTGGATCGCGATGGACCTGTTCTCGCAGGCCGAGCATGACGAACTGGCGCAGTCCATCCTGATCAGCCCGGATGCCGCCTATCTCGACGCCGTCGAAGCGAGCATCCGCAAGCTGCTGCCGACGCTGCCACGGCAGGACGTGATCACCGCTTCCATCGCCAATCGCGCCGGCCTCATCCTCTGCCGCGATCTCGCCGAGGCGGCGGATATCGCCAATCGCATCGCTCCGGAACACCTGGAACTGTCGGTGGAAGACCCCGATGCCATGCTGCCGTTGATCCGCCACGCCGGCGCCATCTTCATGGGCCGCAACACCTGCGAGGCGCTGGGCGACTATTGCGCGGGGCCCAACCACGTGTTGCCGACCTCGCGCACCGCGCGCTTCTCCTCGCCGCTGGGGGTCTACGACTTCCAGAAGCGTTCCAGCCTGATCCATGTCTCCGCCGCCGGCGCCCAGACCCTGGGCGAGATCGCCTCCGCCCTGGCCTATGGCGAGGGCTTGCAGGCGCACGGCCGCTCCGCCGAATACCGCATGGGGCGCTGAGACGGGCGCTTGATCACCCTGAGCCAGCAGTCGCATGCGCCGTGGGAGCGGGCAAGCCCTGCTCTTTACCCACAACATTCACACTATCTGGTGCCCACGCTGGAGGGGCGTAGCCCGGATGCAGCCCGCGCGCCGCCGTATGGTCGGGCGCCGAGGATGGTCGGGCGGAATCCGGGGAATTGCGGCGCCGAACCACAAAAATCCCGGATTCCGCCCAACAAGCGCTGGCGCGCAACCAACGTGCATCACGGCGGGCTGCATCCGGGCTACGGTGCCGTATCACGGTAAAACGCCGGCTGGAAGCCGGCGCTGCTGCGTTATGGTCAGCCCGTATTCCGCATCCCCGCCGCGATGGCGTTGATGGAGCGCAGCAGCGGCTGCAGCCAGGGACAGTCACCTTCGCCATCGTATGCGCGCAGCTTGCGCAACAGGATGACCTGGATGTGGTTGAGCGGATCCAGATAAGGCGTGCGGTGGGCCAGCGAGGTGGCCAGTTCGGGGGCTTCGTGGAGGAGCCCGGGAACGTCCGCGACATGGAGGATCTGCAGCACGGCGCGCTCATGGCGCTGGCGGATCAGCTTGAAGATCCGCTCTCCCGCCTCCCGATCCAGACAGAGCTTGGCGTATTCCTCCGCGATGTTCATGTCGGCCTTGTACAGCGCCATCTGGGCGTTGGAGAGCAGCGTCCGGAAGAACGGCCACTCCCTGTACATGGTCTGCAATTTGCCAAGGCGCGCCGGATCCTTGCCGCGCCAGCGTTCGATGGCGCCGCCCATGCCGTACCAGGTCGGCAGGGCGTGGCGGGACTGGCCCCAGGCGAAGACCCAGCCGATGGCGCGCACCGAACTGAGCGAACGGTCGCCCTTCTTGCGGTGGGACGGGCGTGAGCCGATGTTGAGCAGGGCGATTTCCTGCACCGGCGTGACTTCATAGAAATAGTCCAGGAAGCCGGGGGTGCGTTCGGTCAGCGTGCGGTAGACATCCTCGCCCTCGGCGGCGAGTTCGTCCATGATGCCCAGGTAATCCTTGCGATCCGGCGCCACCGGCCTCACCAGATGGGTACTGGCCTTGAGCACGCCGGTGACGCCCAGGGTCAGCTCGTAGACCGCGGTCTCCATGTTGTTGTACTTGTAGAACAGCACCTCGCCCTGTTCGGTGAGCTTGAGCTGGCCGCGGACCGTGCCCGGCGGCTGCGCCAGAATGGCTTCGTGGGTGGGGCCGCCGCCCCGGCCGAGGGTGCCGCCGCGGCCATGGAACAGGCGGCAGGGCAGGCCATGCCGGTCGGACAGGGCCATGATCCGCTTCTGGGCTTCATACAGGTGCCAGGACGACGCGAGAATGCCGCCGTCCTTGCAGGAATCCGAATAGCCGAGCATCACCTCCTGGTCGCCGGAGAAGGCGTCGAGCAGGCTGCGGTAGATGGGCAGGCCATAGAGCTGGTCCAGCACCGTTTCCGAATGCTTCAGGTCGTCGATGGTCTCGAACAGGGGGGAGACGCCGATATGGCAATACCAGTGTCCGCCCAGGCGTCCGGCGAGTCCGGTTTGCGAGGCCAGCAGCATCACCTCCAGCACATGGGAAGCGGTGTGGGTCATGGAGATGACGTAGCGGCCGAAGCAGTCCGGCCCCAGCTGCCGGCGCATGAAGGCGATCAGCTGGAATACCCGGAGGATCTCCTGGCTGCTCTCGGAGAGCCGCGCCGGGTCGTAGACCAGGGCGCTGGCATTGGCGAGCGCATCCGCCAGAAGACCGATCCGCGCTGTTTCGTCGAGCGCGAAGTAGTCGACGCCGAGCGAGAGTTTCAACATCTCCGCCACGGCCTCGCTGTGGCGGGTGGATTCCTGGCGCACGTCGAGCTGCATCAGGTGAAAGCCGAACGTCTCGGCCAGCAGGATCAGATCCTGCAACTCGCCACGGGCGAGGGTGGCATCGCCATGGCCGACCAGGGAGTCCCGGATCAGACGCAGGTCGTTGAGAAAGGCCTGCGCGCTGGTGTAACCGGGTTCCTCGAAAAGCGGTTCGTTTCCCGTCATGGCCCGCCGGTTCAAGTCCAGATTGCGGCGGATGCGGAACAGCATGATTTCCAGCTTGCGCCGGTAGGGCTCCTGAGGATGCGGGTTGGGCTGGCCACCGAACAGTTGGGTGGCGACGCGGGCATCCTCCGCCAGACTGGCCATGAGGGGTTCCGACGGTTTGCACAGGCGGTCGGACAGGGACAACTGGTCGAACAGGCGTTCCAGCCGGCGCAGGTATTCCTCATAGGCGGTCTCCGCCTGCATCCGCCAGGCCAGGGCGGTGACTTCCGTGGTGACGCCGGGATGACCATCCCGGTCGCCGCCGATCCAGGAGCCGAAGCGAAGAAAGGCGGGCGTGCGCAACTGGTCCGCCACCTGATCGCCATAGACATCGGCCACCGCGTTGTGGAAGTTGCGATAGATCTGGGTGACCGCCTGGAACAGCGATTGCGGGAAATAGGAGAGACCGGAATAGATCTCGTCGCGCACGTCGAGCTTGAAGGCGCGCACCTCGTCGGTCTTCCAGAGGACGCGGATCTGGTTGGCCAGGCGATCCACCACGACTTCCCGGTACATGCCCTTGTTGCGCGGGTCGTCGAGGTCCTCCACCGACAGGAAGATGTTGCGCAGGGCGCCCTTGATGGTGCGCCGTCTGGCCTCCGACGGATGCGCGGTCAGTACCGGCAGGTAGCACAGGCGGTCCAGCAGGGTCTGCAGTTCCGCCGCGTCTATGCCCTGTTGTCTGAGGTTCAGCAGGGTGTCATGGAAGGAGCCGGACCACATGCTCTTGCCCCGCTGCACCAGCCGCCGGCGTCGATGTAACTGGGCGGTTTCCTCGGCGATGTTCACCAGGCTGAAGTAGAGGTTGAAGGCGCGGATGATCAGCGACATCGATTCGGCGGGCTGCGCTTCGATCAGCTGGTCGAGGGCGGCGTGCCGGGTCGGGTCCGGGCGCTCGCGCAGCGCGATGAAGCCCTTGCGCAACTGGCCCAGCGCCTCATAGGTGGCGCGTGGCAGTTCGCTCTTGAGAACCCGTGACAGCAACAGGCTGAGCAGGCGTTCCCGTTTCCGTAGATCCTTGTCGTTGGTGAGCATGTGTTTTCGCGGTTTGGACTGGA
>CAZONS010000156.1:0-834 GCA_964581195.1 uncultured Thiobacillus sp.
AAATTGGAGTTGGGCTGGTGTTCACAATCAGCCGGTAAATACCGCTGGCGTTATTGCCTGATTCTTGAATGTCTAGATAGTAAGTTCCGGATGTTGTAGATGTATAGAAGATGTGTGAGTTCTGTCCGAGTCCGGAGTCGTCATCGATGCGTAATGAATTGCCTGACGAGTCGCGCAATGTGAGCAATGGATTGGCAAGCGTCAATCCACTGGATGCGCCATCTTCAGCGGAGCCAAGTAAATCAAATTGATATACAACGCCTGCTGTCAGATTGACCGCATACCAATCTGAAGTATCGCCTTGCCAACCAATACGTCCTTCAATGCTGCTGTTAACGGCTATGGTTGCCGCAGTGGCGACAGACGCGAGTTCATCCTGCCAAAGTGTGATCGTGTAACTGCCCGTCGCGTTGTTTCCAGATTCCTCCGCGCTCAGATAGTAATAACCCGTCGAACTTGGGATGGCTGTTAAATACGCGTCATGGGCGAGGAGGCTGTAGTCATCATTGCTGAGTTGGTATGCGCCAATGGCGTTGTAGATTGCAAGATATGGATCTAATAGTGTGCCGTGACCAGAATACCATCCCTCGACCCAAATCTGATATTGGTAACCCGAGTAGAGATAGACCCGCCACCAATCCGTGTCGCCCAAGTAATCTATTAAACTCGTCTCAGACGAGTTGATTGGCAACGAGTATGTGGTTGTTGTATTGCCCGCAATAAAATCAGCCATGTTTTACTCCCCAATAAGTCAATAGATGTTTTTCTTGTCGTTTATTTCAGTGTTTCCACCTCGAACCCCACCACCGCGCGCGACTCCTTGCTGAATTCGAC
>CAZONS010000156.1:934-7945 GCA_964581195.1 uncultured Thiobacillus sp.
AATCTTGGCGAAGGTCTGGATGCCGATGGGGAGCTTCTTGCGGGTCATGGTCGGGAAAGAACGAGCATCAAGGCGCCCTAGTGTATTCGCGAAGCCCGAAGCAGCGTGAACCGGCGGCCACACCCTGTAGCGCCGGCATCCCCGCCGGCGTCTTTGGGTTGATCGAGTGAGCCGGCAAGGATGCCGGCGCTACAACGGGCGCGTGGCTGTATGGGTACGACTCCTACGTCAGTGTTTCCACCTCGAACCCCACCACCGCGCGCGACTCCTTGCTGAATTCGACGCCGACGAGATGGATGGGCTGGTTCAATGCGCGGTATTTGTCGGCGTAGCGGCGGTCCTTGATCTGTTGCAGGGCGCGGCCTTCCGGGGTGAATTCGACCACCTTGAACTCGAACAGATAGACGTGACCATCAAACTTCAGCGTCATGTCCAGCCGGCCCTGGTTGCTGCTGTCTTCCACGGTGAGATCGAGGCCCAGCGCGGCGAAGTAGGCATAGAACACGCTGGCGTAATAGCCCTCGTACTGGGCGATGGGGTTGTTGCGATACCAGTCGTGCGGGATGCTGGCGAAGAAGGCGGTGATGAGATCGCGCAGGGCGGGGAGATCGTGAGCGATCAGGATGTCGCCCAGCCGGCTTTTGTTGGCGAATACCGGGCGCGTTTCCGGGGTCCAGGTCTTCAACAGGCTGTTGCTCAGGCTTTGGTAGACCTCCTGGTTGGGATAGCGCAGGCGATAGCGGTATTCGCCGAATACGTGTTCCTGCGCTTCGATGGTGAGATAACCGGCCTGGAACATCAGCGCCTCGGTGGGAATGTCATCCACATCGAAGGTGGAGAGGATGTCCGCTTCGGCTTCAAGCTGCCCCAGTTCCGGCAGCCAGGCCTGGCGTTCCGATAGCAGTTTGATCAGAAACGTCGGCGTGCCGGTTTCGAACCAATAGGGTTTGAATTCGCGCCGGTCGAACAGCAGCAGCAGATCGAAGGGGTTGTAGACCGACTCGCCCAGCCAGTTGTAGCCGTTGTACCAAGCACGTATGGCCTCGCGATCCAGGCCATCGAGTTCCGCGGCGAACACCGCATCCACGTCGGTATCGGTGTAGCCGCAAATCGCCGAATAACGCGCATCGACGGTGATGTCCTGCAAGTTGTTCAGTCCTGAGAACAGGCTGACCTTGCTGAACTTGGACACGCCGGTGAGGAAGGCAAAGCGGACGTGCGCGTCACTGTCCTTGATTACCGAGTAGAAGTCCTTCAGGCCCTCGCGGATGTCACGGGCGATTTCGGGCTGCTCGATGCGGTCCAGGATCGGCTTGTCGTATTCGTCGACCAGGATGACCACGCGCTGGCCGGTCTGCTCGTGCAGGCGGCGGATCAGTTCGGCGAAACGGCTGCGCGCGTCGGGGAAGTCCGCCGACAGGCCGTATTGCTGCTCCAGAACCGTGAGTTGCCGATCCAGGCTTTGCCCAAGATCGGTCACTGACCCCAGCACCCCGCCGCCGAAGCTGAAGCGCAGCACCGGGTGGCGTACCGACCAATCCCAACGGCTTTCCGCATACAGGCCCTCGAACAACACGGCATTGCCCTCGAACAGTTCCTTCAGGGTGTCGAGAAACAGGCTCTTGCCGAACCGGCGCGGGCGGGACAGGAAGAAATGCGTGCCTTGATCGACCAGGCGCAGCGCGAAGGGCGTCTTGTCCACGTAATAGTGGTTGCCCTCGCGAATCTTGGCGAAGGTCTGGATGCCGATGGGGAGCTTCTTGCGGGTCATGGTCGGGGAAGGGCGGACGTCAAGGCGCCTAGTGTATTCGCGGCACTCGAACAAGGGTGGGCCGGTTCCTGTAGCGCAGGCATCCCTGCCTGTGTCTTTGCCTCGATGAGGCGTGCCGGCGGATGTAGGCGCCCCGCTTGGTCTCGCTCCCGCGCTCCAGCGTCAGTGCCCTGGACGCTGGAGCGTCCAAGACTTGCGCCCACGCTGGAGCGTGGGTGCCAGGTGGATTGGTCGACCCAATGAGCGGGCAAGGATGCCGGCGCTACATGACGGTCAGGCGATGTACAAGTCCGCATACAACAATGTCGGCGCCCCACTCAGCACCGCGAATTGCACCGCCGCCAGTACCCCCGTGCCATCGGCGTCGTAATACAGCGTCCCGACCGCCTGGTCGTAGAGGATGCGGTCGTCCGCGTCCAGCGCCGCGCTCCCCGCATGGAAGAACGCATCCGAGAGCGGGCTGCCGCTGAACCCCATGTCCCGGAAGATGGCTGACGAGAGTTGAATCCTGTCCTCGCCACTGACGAAGTCGGTGATCGTGTCGACATTGCGCGGGGCGTTGAGCGGGGTGGTGAAGGCGAAGATATCCGCTCCCGCGCCGCCGGTGAGGGTGTCGTTGCCGGAGGCGCCGTCGAGGATGTCGTTGCCGGCGCCGCCATCGAGCACATTGGCGCCGCCGTTGCCGGTGAGGCTGTTGTCGAGGGCGTTGCCGGTGCCGTTCAAGGACTTGGTGCCGAGCAGGGTGAGGGTTTCCAGGTTGTCGCCCAGGGTCCAGTCCACCCAACTGCGCACACCATCGTTTGCGTCGGTGCCGGTTTCCTGGATGGTGTCATTGGCGTTGTCGACGATGTAGGTGTCGTTGCCGGCGCCGCCGATCAGGGTGTCGGCGCCGCTGCCGCCGTCCAGGATGTTGTTGGCGGCGTTGCCGGTGAGGGTGTTGGCCTGGGCGTTGCCGGTACCGCTGTGGCGATGGGCGCCGGTCAGTACGAGGTTTTCCAGGTGGGCGCCGAGGGTCCAGGAGAGGGGGGCGTGGACGCTGTCTGTGCCTTCGGCGTTGAGTTCGACGATGCGGTCGCCGCGGCCATCGATGAGGTAGGTGTCGTTGCCGGGGCCGCCGGTCAGGGTGTTGTCGGCGGCGTTGCCGATGAGGGTGTCGGCGCCGGCGCCGCCGATGGCGTTTTCGATGACGCTGCCGTAGGCGATGGCGACATTGTCGTTGCCCAGAGGCCCTACCCATTCGTAACCGGGAATGAGGCTGCGCAACGAACTGAATGCGCCTGGGCGCAGGTCGATGACGCAGTCCTGGGAGAAGTTCGCGGCATCGAGGGTGTCCGCGCCGCCGCCGTCCCAGAGGGTTTCGATGGTCAGCACGGCGGGGTCGAAGGTGTAGTGGTCGTCGCCGGCGCGGGTCGCCTTATTGGCGCCGTAGAGGAACTGCAGGGTGGCCACGTCATAGAGCATCGCGCCACGGGCGTGGTAGCCGGTGGAGGCGCCTTCGTCGTGGTTGTTGTAGGACATCACCGTGTACTGATTGCTGTCCGTCGTGGCCGGCAGGTAGGGCGGGTCGTCGCCACCGTAGAAGCCGGGATGCTTGAGGCCGAGGGCGTGGCCGATCTCGTGCAGCAGGACCCAATACGCGGAGTTGCCGATGGCCGGGGTGGCATGGGCGGTATCCGCGCGATTGATCCAGATATCGCCCCCCGCCGGGTTGGGCGAGGGGTAGTAGGCGTAGCCGGAATACCCGCTGCCCGCGTCCAGATAGGTGCCGAGACGCAACTGGCCGCCGTCGCCGCCATCAGCCACTTCCACGAAGGTCAGCCCGGCGATCTCCTCATACTGCTGGAGCACGGCGCGTACGGCGTTCTGTTGCGCCGCGTTCATCGGCGCGAAGCTGCTCGACTCGCTGGTCTGGGCGTAGACGGGCGCGACCGTCATGAAACTGAAGGTGAGCGTGGTGCCCGGGGTGCCATTGGCGACGCTGTCGTTCCAGCGCAGGTGTTCGGGAATGCGCAGTGCTTCGATGAAGTCGCTGCTGACTTCGAGCTGGAAGATGGCGGCCACCGAGGCGCTGCCATCGTGGCCTTCGACGGCGACTTGCAGGGTACCGAAGTCGCCCGCCGCCGGGGTGCCGGTGAAGGTCCGGGTGGTCGCATCGAATGTCAGCCATCCCGGGAGCGGCGCGCCATCGGCAAGATGGGCGGCGAAGGTCAGCGTATCGCCATCGGCATCGAAGAAGGCGTCGGCGGGAACCTGATACGTGAAGGTCGAGCCGGCCAGCGCGGTGGGGTCGGCGATGCCGCTGGCCAGGCGCAGGATGCCGAAATCCTGGGTGCCGGTGTAGCTGCCGCCGACGGCGACCACCTGCCCATCGTTGGCGAATGCGAGATCGAATACGGTTGAAGTGCCGTTGCCATAGAGCGTCGTGAACACGCCGTTTCCGGCGAAGGTGTCGTCCAGCGTGCCATCGGGGTTGAAACGGGCGATCAGTGCATTGCCCAGGCCGTCGAGGTCGCTGCCGGCGGCGAGGATCTTGCCGTCGGCCTGGACCTGGATCGCGTTGAAGTCATCCACCGCGCTGGTGTTGAGCCGGATGACGCCGCCACCGGCGAAACCGGTGTCGAGGCTGCCGTCGGCATTGAGCCGGATCAGCACCGCGTCCTGCTGGTTGCCGCTGCCGCTGCCCTTGCTGTTTCCCGCCAGCAGGATCTTGCCGTCGACCTGGAGCGCGATGGCATTGACGGTTTCCAGGGTGGTGCCGGCATCGAGGCTGATCAGCGTCTTGCCATCGCCGCTGAAGGTGGTGTCCAGCGTCCCCGACGCGGTCAGCCGCGCGACGCCGAAATCCCAACTGCTACCGCTCCAGCCGTAACCGGCGACGATGATCTTGCCGTCTTCCTGCAAGGCCATGGCGCTGACGGCGGAGGTGTTGTCGCCGAATGAGCCAGTGAAGACGCCGTCGCCACTGAACGTGGCATCCGGATTGCCGCTGCTGTCATAGCGGGCGAGGGCGAAATCGTAGCCGCTGCTTCCAGCGACGACGATCTTGCCGTCGGCCTGGATCGCGACCGCGCGGGCGCTGTCGTCGACAGCCGAGAGCGCGTGCGTCAGCAGGCCATCCCCGGAGAAGGTGGGGTCGAGCACACCATGGGCGTCGAAGCGCATGACCAGGAAATCGCTGGCGCCGGCGAGGCTTGCGTCGCCGACCACCACGATCCCGCCATCGGCCTGGAGCGCCAGGTCATAGGCCTTGTCGATGCTCGCCAGCGCGGAAACCGCCACGCCATCACCGGAGAAGGTGCTGTCCAGACTGCCATCGCCGTTGAGCCGCAGCAATGCGAAGTCGAAGTCGCCGCCGCCGCTATCGCTCCAGCCGGCGACGAGGAGTTTGCCATCGGGTTGGATGGCGATGGCGCGGGCCACGTCATCGCCGTTGGCGATGGCCAGGCTGAGGGTGCCGTCACCCGAGAAGGTGGCATCCAGGCTGCCGGAACCAAGCAGGGTAGGGGGCGTGTTCTCGATGGGCATGGCGGGCTCGTGCTTTCGGGTGGATCGGTTGTTTGTATCTGGTGCCCACGCTCCAGCGTGCGGCAGACGTAGTCCGGATGCAGCGCAGCGAAATCCGGGGATTTGGCGTGCTTGCGCGCATCGGCAAACTCCCGGATTCCGCCCTGCTCACCTCGGCGCTGGGCCAAGCGGCGGCGCGCGGGCTGCATCCGGGCTACGCCATCTATGGCATTCGGCGGAAGGCGCGATAAAGCCGCTTTTCCGCCCTACGCCAACTTGCGGTGCGCGCGGCCGGATCAGACGATGACGGTCGGTTCGAGGTTCATGAAGCTCAAGCGAAGCAGGATGGAATCGTCGAGATTGTTGAACACCGCCGCATACTCGATGCCGCTGAGCGTGAGGTCGGTTCCCGCGCCGTTGTAGCCATAGTCGACCGCCCAATCGCTGCCGGACTCGGTGATGGTGAAGACCTCGTCCACGCCCTCCATGAAGCGCCAGACCGGGTTGGCTCCGGACTCATCCTTGTTCATCTGGATTTCGCCGCTGACGATGCCGAAGGAGAGGCCCACCGTGTCCGCCAGCGCGGCGCCGCCGATCACCTGGGTGACGGCCGCGCCAGCATCATAGCTGGCGAACAGGTAGCCGGCGGCGAGGGAGGTGCCGTCGAGCACACCGACGGTGTTGCTGCCGTCGATCAGGCCGATGTCGCTGGCCAGATTGATATCCAGCATATCGATACCGTCGTCGAAGCGCAGATGCTCGAAGTTCTGCAGGTTGATGCCGTAGTCGGCGACGGGTTGTGCCGCGAGCACATCGTGGTAGCCCGTCAGCAGGTAGTTGTTCGCGGACTGGTTATCCAGCGTGTACACGATATCGTCGGTGCCGATGCTGGCGGGGTCGAGGACGTTGCCGAAGTACAGGCCATCGCCATCTGGGATGATGTGGTTCGGGTAGAACGACATGAGCAAGGTATCGTTGCCGCCGAGGGCATCGACGGTCTGGCCGAGAACCATGGGCGCCGGCAGGGTGTAGGTGTCGTCGGCGTTGCTGAAGCCGGAGGTCGCCTGCAGATGGATGTAGCCGGTTCCCAGGCCGAGTTGCGCCGCCTGAACGCCGGAGAGGACGATGGCGGTCTGGGTGACGGCGCTGGTGGAATCGCCATCCCATACCAGCAGGGTGTCGGCGCCCGTATCACTGACGGTAAAGATGCCCGCGACGTAATTGCCTTGCACGGTGAAGTAGCCTTGATCCGTGACGAGGCCGTTGGCGGGCGTGGCGCCCATGTACTGGGGGGCGCAGGCGTCGCCCAGCAGGTCACTCATCGCCTTGTTGAGATCGATGCCTTCGCCGCTGGCAAGATCGGTGATGCGGTCGACACCACCCGCGAAGCTGAACGTGTCACCGTTGCTTACCCCGGCGCCGCCGTTCTCCTGGAACACGGCGAGAGGCGAGTCGCCCTGTTCGAAGGTGAAGTCGTCGACGCCGGCGCCACCGGTCAGGGTGTCGGCACCAGTACCGCCACTGAGCCAGTCGTCGCCCGACGAGCCGATCAGGGTGTCATCGCCGGCATTGCCGTTGAGGTCGTAGCCCGCGGACAGCGCGCTCAGATCGATGGTGTTGTTGCCGCTGCCACCCTCGGCGAAGCCGAAGCCGCCCGCGTCCTCGATCAGCGCATTGCCGTTGGCGTCGCTGATGCCGTCGGCCGTGCCGGTGCCGGCGTAGTGCATCATCGCCCA
>CAZONS010000157.1:0-7939 GCA_964581195.1 uncultured Thiobacillus sp.
ACCGTGATGAGTCCGGAGCGCAGGCCGTCGTCGACATCATGGTTGTTGTAGGCGATCTCGTCGGCCAGGTTGGTGACCTGCGCTTCCAGCGACGGCTGCCAGCCTTCGATGAAGCGACGGCCGACATCGCCCAATTTTTCCGCGTTCTTCAGCGAGCAGTGTTTGAGAATGCCTTCGCGCGCCTCGAAGGTGAGGTTGAGGCCCTCGAATTCCGCGTATTTCTGCTCCAGTTCATCCACCACCCGCAGCGACTGCAGGTTGTGCTCGAAGCCGCCGTGGTCCTTCATGCAGTCATTGAGCACGTCCTGGCCGACATGGCCGAACGGGGTGTGGCCGAGGTCGTGCGCCAGCGCCAGGGTTTCCGTGAGGTCTTCGTCCAGCCCCAGCATGCGCGCCAGGGTACGGCCGATCTGGGCGACTTCCAGGCTGTGGGTGAGGCGGGTGCGGAACAGATCGCCCTCGTGGTTCACGAACACCTGGGTCTTGTATTCCAGGCGGCGGAAGGCGGTGGAATGAATGATGCGGTCGCGGTCGCGTTGATACTCGGAGCGCGGGGCGGCGGCCGGTTCCGGATGGCGGCGGCCACGAGTGTGAGCCGATTGGGCGGCGAATTTGGCTAACTGCGAGGCAAACTGCGGTGCGGGAGCGGTCATGGCGTGCTGTTCCGATACGGATGGAGAGGCATTGTAGGAGCGGACCGCGTCCGCGATCATGGCCGGCTCAGGCGGCGGTCGATGTCCCTGGCGAAACGACCGACATCTTCCCGGGGGACGGCGTACCGGCCGGCGATTTCAGCGAACCGCGCGATGGTGGCCGCGACTTCTTCGCAGATGCCGGCAGAGCCGGAAACGCCCCATTTTCGCCCGAGCGCGGCGAGGCCATCCGGGCCCGATGGCGTCGGCGAGAGGTCGAACAACAACACATGCTCACGGCGGCCGCCGACATCCGGCAGCAGGTCGAAGGCGGGCGAGAGCGTATAGCCGCCCGGACCGCCCAACAGCCAGAAGTTCTTGAGATGGTCGTCGGTGTTGCCGAGCAGGGCATTGAAGACCATCTGCCGGTACATGCCCGGTACGTCGATTTCCGGCCGCGCGCTGTGTCGGCGCAGGGCGGCGATCAAATCGGCATAGCGCAGCACGTAATAACCGCCGGCCCGCAACAGGGCACGCAGGCTCAGCATGTGGCGGCGGCCCCCTTCTGGCGCCAGGTCGAAGCGCTTCACCAGCAAGGCGCGGCGGCCGCCGGCAAGCTGTTCCAGCCGGAATTCCGGCACTTCAAGACCGGCCAGCCGCGCCAGTTCCAGGCTGGCGGCCTCCAGCCCGACCATGTCCACCTCATCGCGGCGGCTGGAAAACTTGGCGATCCAATGGCCATGCTCGTCGCGGACCAGCGCCTTGGGCCGGGCGCCGCCGGGCGGACTGCCGGCGGCGAGCAGGAGACGATGCGCCTGGTCCACCTCGCCATCCCGTTCCAGGCGGCGCGCGGCATCGACCAGGGTTTCCAGATCGAGCAGCGGGGCGGAATCATCCTGTGGCCGCGGCGTTTCTCCCGGCGGCATAAAAGCCAGCGCGCCCAGCCCCTGCCCGGCCTGGGCGCGCAACAGAAAAGGTTCCGCCTGTTGCCCACGCGGCAGGCCGTGGCGCAGGATCAGCAGGCGCCGCCCCCAGTCGTCGGGTAGCGCGTCCTCGAAAGCCATGAGCGGCGCGTCGAGCTGGCCTGCCTGGAATTCCCCCGGCGTGAGCGGCAGGTTGGCGGGGTCGAGAGGGAAGGCGCGCGGATCATCGAGGTAAACCTGGGTGTAGCGGAAGGCGCTGGCATAGCGGCCCTGGCCATCGGCGTCGGCGCAGACCAGTTCTCCGGCCAGCAGGCGCTCGCAGGTCGGCAGGGTGAGTCGGACGTCGAGCCGGATCATGTCAGTTCCGCCCGGCCGTTCCGAAGGAACCAACCTCCCTCTCGGGGGAAACGAGCGTAGCGAGTAAGGGGCTGTTCACTTCCGTCGCCTGGCGCGCTGCCGCGCCTTGGGCGCTTCCACGGCGGCGTCGAACAAGCTGTAGCGGGGTGCCAGCAGGGCCTCAACATCCTGTAGACGGTCCAGCACTTCCAGCGCGGCCAGCCAATGACCAATCTGAGCACTTGCATCGCCCTGCTCCAGGCGGCGCAGGGTGGGGACGGAAATGCCCAGGCGCGCCGCAAAGCGGGCCTGGGGTTCGTTGCGCGCCAAACGCTCGGCGCGCAGGCGGGCGCCCATCCGGGTCAACTGATTATGCAAGTTATCGGAAAGCATGATGTGCATTATGTGCTCGAATCGGAGTTAATGGCACACACAGTTTTCATTGCCCGCTCCTACGGGGTCAGTGTCGCCCGCAATATCGCCGGGTCGTAGTCGCCGGTCACGAAAGCATCACCTATCTTGCGGAACAGGACGAAACGAATCCGGCCCGCCTCCACTTTCTTGTCCACCCCCATGTGATTCATGTAGGTGTCATAGCCCAGGTCGGGGGCGACCACGGGCAGCCCGGCGCGTTGGAACAGGGCCGCGATACGGTCGACATCGGCCTGCGAGAGCATTCCCATGCGCCGCGACATATCCGCCGCCAGCATGGTCCCGGCGGCAACGCCTTCACCGTGCAGCCAGACGCCATAACCCATGCCGGTCTCGATGGCGTGGCCGAAGGTGTGGCCCAGATTGAGCAGGGCACGCTGCCCGGCCTCGCGCTCGTCGGCGGCCACCACTTCCGCCTTGTTCTGGCAGGAACGGTGGATGGCATAGGTCAGCGCCTCGGCATCGCGCGCCACCAGCTTCTCCATGTTCGCCTCCAGCCATTCCAGGAAAGGCAGATCGCGGATCAGGCCGTACTTGATCACTTCGGCGAGGCCGGCGGAAAGCTCACGGTCGGGCAGGGTGGACAGCGTGTCGATGTCGGCCAGCACCAGTTGCGGCTGGTAGAAGGCGCCGATCATGTTCTTGCCCTTCGGATGGTTGATGCCGGTCTTGCCGCCTACCGAGGAATCCACCTGCGCCAGCAGAGTGGTGGGAATCTGGATGAAGGGCATGCCGCGCTGGTAGCAGGCGGCCGCGAAGCCGGTCAGGTCGCCGATCACCCCGCCGCCAAGGGCGATCAGGGTCGTCTTGCGCTCCGCGCGTTGGGTGAGCAGCGCGTCGAAGATGGTGTTGAGTGTCTCCCAATTCTTGTAGGCTTCGCCGTCCGGCAAGGTCACCGAAGCCACGGCCACCCCCGCTTTCTGGAGCATGTTCGCGGTACGTTCGAGGTAAAGTGGCCCGACCGTGGTGTTGGTGACGATGACCGCGCGCGTCTGGATCAGATGCGGCAGGACGAGGTCGGAACGGTCGAGCAGGTCGGGGCCGATGTGGATGGGATAGGCGCGGTCGCCCAGGTCGACGGAGAGGGTTTGCATGGCGAAACGGGATGAGTAATCGAGCCCTAATAGTAATCCGGCGTATCAACCATATCGCGAACATGCGCATGTGTCTGATACCCTTCGCCGGCAGCAAGCGCGCCGAAAGCTTTATTAACAGGTGGTTAGCCCTACGCCACTCGCCCAATTAGACAATCCGATGCCCGGCATACTGAAAAATTTGATCGAGTACCGCGAACTGATGGCCGTGCTGGCCTGGAAGAATATCGCGCTGCGTTACAAGCAGTCATACATGGGCATCCTCTGGGCCGTGTTGAAGCCGATCGTTCTGGTGCTGATCTTCATGGTGCTGCGCAGCTTCGTCGGCATCGACAGCGGCGCCATCCCCTATCCGGTCCTCACCTATTCGGCGCTCACCATCTGGATCTTCTTCCAGGAATCCGCCTCGGAAGGCGTGTCCAGCGTGGTCGGAAACGCCAACCTCATCCGCAAGATCTACTTCCCGCGCGAGGTGTTTCCGCTCACCAGCGTGTTGACCAAGCTGGTGGAACTCGGCATCAGTCTGTGCATCCTCGCCCTCCTCATGGCCTGGTATGGCATCGTCCCCACCTGGCAGATACTCTGGCTGCCCATGCTGGTGCTCTACGCGATGCTGGCCGCGCTCTCGATCGCCTTCATCGGCGCCGCGCTCAACGTCTACTACCGCGACGTGGCCACCGCGCTACCCGTCCTGCTCTCGCTCATCATGTACATGTCGCCGGTCATCTATCCGCTGGCGCTGGTCAAGGACAAGCTGCTGGTCCAGCAAGCCGCCGGGGAATGGTCCGACCTGATCTACACACTGTTCACGCTCAACCCGCTGGCCGGGCTGATCGATGCCTTCCAGAACGTCACCCTGCGCGGCCTGCCACCCGACACCGGCGCGATCATGCCCGGTCTGATACTGGTGCTGGTGCTGCTGCCCCTGAGTTATCTGTATTTCAAGCGCGCGGAGTCGTACTTCGCGGACGTGATCTGACGATGGCTGACGAATCGCAGCAACGCGTCGAACCCACCACGGATCGTGCTGGCCTGACCCGACATGCGCCTGACTGAAATCGAGAGAGCCGCCATCACCGGCGCCATCATCCATGGTGTCGATGCCGGCGCATCGTGTGATCCGTTCGGAACGCGCGCGGAAGACAGGCACATACGCGGTGATATCGATCTGCCCGGGATTTCAACGCGGGTCGACTTGATGGCAAAGCGGGGCATCCTGGCCGGATTGCATCGCCGTCCGGGAAGCGCTACCGCCGTGAATCCCGACAAACCGCGGCGGTCGCGTAATGGTTTGGGCGGCTTCGAAAGAGCCCGTCCGAATTTTCGTCACGACCCTGATCTGCTCGCGGCGGGCCCGAAGGTCATCGCGCGAGCCCAAGGGTTGGATGGCAAGAACCCAGTGCGCTGATCAGACCCGACATCGTTCAACTCTCTACCCGTCACTCATGCCCATTATCGAAGTCGACCACGTCACCAAGGAATACAAACTGGGGCAACTGACCAGTCTCAAGCAAACGCTGCTGAACAGCGTCAATCGCCTGACGGGCCGACCGGTGGAAGAGCGCAAGCCCTTCAAGGCGCTGGATGACGTGCATTTCTCGGTGGAGCCGGGCGAGGTGCTGGGCATCATTGGTCATAACGGCGCCGGAAAAAGCACCCTGCTCAAATTGCTGGCCAATATCGCGCAGCCATCGAGTGGGAGCATTCGTTGCACGGGCAAGATAGCGCCGCTAATCGAAGTAGGGGCGGGATTGGTCCCGGACCTCACCGGACGCGAAAACATTTTTCTGAACGGCGCGATTCTTGGAATTCCGAAGGAAGAAATCGAACGCAAGTTCGATGACATCGTCGCATTCGCCGAGCTCGAGGAGTTCATCGATACGCCGATCAAGAGATACAGCTCAGGAATGCAGGTACGCCTGGGCTTTTCCATTGCTACCAGCGTGGAATCTGACATTCTCATCGTTGATGAGGTTCTGGCTGTCGGTGATCTGGCATTCCAGCGTAAGTGCTTCGATCGTATGGAGGAGATGATCAAGCGCGGCGGCAAGACGGTGTTGCTGGTGTCCCACAATATCCGTCAGGTGGAAAGGCTTTGCACGCGCGTGATCATGTTGAGCCATGGCAGCGTCGTGGCGGATGGCGGGGTGAGCCAGACAACATCCGTCTACTATGATGCGATAGATGAAAAGATCCAGTCGGATACTGCTGCTGCCAATGTCGCAAGAACAACCGAGGCAATGGATGTAAAGGCTACGTTGACTCTTCTGGACGACGCCGGCAATCCAACGGATGCGGTTGAATACAATGGTCACATGAATGTCATGGTGACGATTAGTTGCACCAGGCCATTGGTGAATCCGGTCCTGGCAATCGGCGTTCATACGGTGGATATGCTTTATCTAACCGCGAGTCGTAGTGACTCGGTTTTCATGGGGCAAACATTTGATCCCGGTGAGCATAAGGTATGCTGCAGAGTGAATGTTTTTCCATTGGTTCCTGGTGTATATGCACTAAGGCTCAGTGTTGTCGATGGCGTCGTCCAGAATGACAGTTTCTATGATGAAAAAATGGTGACGTTCACTGTAAGAACGGGTGGATTCGAGAGGGCGACATACCACAACGAATGTTTTCTTGTGCTGCCTGCCGCATGGATGAAAGACGGGAACGCCATACAGAGTGTGGAGACTGTGGCAGCCTAGATGCTCCCTATTTGGCATACGCTGGAAATAAATTAACCCGGACTAATCCAGTAGCTACGAGGTAGTAATAAAAGGCCGTTAGGCCGGGCAATTTGGTTGAGAAAGGGTAGGGTAATATTTACCCGGACTGCTCATGATGTCGATGCGGCCCGGAACTGGTCTATTTGCATGTATTCGCCTGTGGGCTGTCTGAGAAGACTATCGCTGCTTTCCCTGGCGTGATTGATATTTCACTTGGAGTTGTGACGGGATGAACGACTTGTCGAGCACTGGCGAGCGCCAGCATACAGAAGAATTCGATTGGCATGCCATGGAGCATTTGCACCGCTATAACGTGGCAAGTGAATTGTGCGCTGGTCTGGAAGTGCTTGATATCGCTTCTGGGGAAGGGTATGGGTCAAATATTCTTGCCAACAGCGCGAAAAATGTGACTGGTGTCGATATTAGCGCTGAAGCGGTCAAGCACGCGTCCGCTTCCTATGACAGGGAGAATTTACGTTATCTTCAGGGGTCGACTGACAGTATCCCGCTTGCTGATCACTCCGTAGACTGTGTGATTAGTTTCGAGACCATCGAGCACCATGATCGCCATGAGCAGATGCTTGCCGAGATCAAGCGTGTGCTGCGCCCAGGTGGTTTTGTCGTCGTATCGACACCGGATAAGCTTAATTACACCGACAGACCCAATATCATTAATAAATTTCATGTCAAGGAGCTGTATGAGAATGAGTTCCGTGAATTGATGGCAAAATATTTCAAAAACCTCTCCATGTACTATCAACGTGTCGACTGTTTCGGCATCATCTCCAGTGACTCGCCCCGGAATGATGCTCTTACCTATTTCACCGGGGATTTCGATCAGGTCGATTTGTCCATGGCCTTGCCCATGCCCATGTATGACATTTGTGTCGCCTCTGATGGTCATGTTCCGGTGCTTCAATCATCGATATTCACGGGCTATCCTGTATTCGAACAACTCAAGCGCCTTGCGGATCAACGTCTTGACGAAATCAACAGGCTTCAGGCTATTCTGGATAATGCAAGAAACGAAATAAAGGATATGCGTGGTTCGCTGAGCTATTCCATCGGATCCGCGCTGATGGCGCCATTGAAATCGATCCGCAATGTGTTCAAGTGACAGTCGGATTGTTGTGTCGAGAATTCCGGGCGTGGGCGTTCGAGTGACTTCAAGCAGATCGGTTCGGTCCACTTGCCCATCGCTCGTGCGGATTTCATAAGGAGCCGCTGTGTCTGGCTTGGGTTTGTTACGTCGCATCGTCAGAAAGATCAAGCTATCTTCCCGGTACGTCAACCCGTATTATTACCGCCAGCCCAGGGTTCTGGTGCTCGGGATATATTTGGCTGATCGTCACAATCTGGTGCGCCATATCGTCCAGACGCTTGGTGAGACGATGCGATATCGGGTCACTCAGCGATGGGCGGCGTTGAACGGTGATGCCCCGGCTGCCCATGTGGCTGCGGTAACCTGTCTCAAGGTTGACCGGCCCACGCCAAAATTCCAATTGCTCAACACGCTGGTGGATGGCCTGGATTTGTCCGCCTATCGTTATATTTTATTATTTGACGATGACATCATTCTCCCAGACGATTTTCTGGCTAATTTCATCAGCCGCCAGGAGTCATACGATTTTGCTTTGGCGCAGCCGGCCCGTACTCATGACAGCTATATAGATCATCGCATTGTGGAGCAGGTTGATGAGGTCGATGCACGGAGAACCCGGTTTGTTGAAATCGGTCCGGTGGTGAGCATTCGTTACGATGCTGTGAGCCATCTCATGCCATTTGATACGGAATGCGGT
>CAZONS010000158.1:0-7915 GCA_964581195.1 uncultured Thiobacillus sp.
GCGCCTGTCGCGAGATGGGCATCAAGACCGTCGCGGTCTATTCCGAGGCGGACGCCGAGGCCAAGTATGTGCGCCTGGCGGACGAATCCGTGTGCATCGGACCGGCGCCATCGGCGAAGAGCTATCTGCATGTACCCTCCATCATCGCCGCCGCCGAGGTGACCGACGCCGAGGCGATCCACCCTGGCTACGGTTTCCTGTCCGAGAACGCGGGCTTCGCCGAGCGGGTGGAGAACTCCGGTTTCGTCTTCATCGGCCCGCGCGCCGACACCATCCGCCTGATGGGCGACAAGGTGTCCGCGAAGGACGCGATGAAAGCCTCCGGCGTGCCGGTGGTTCCCGGCTCCGAGGGCGCGTTGCCGGAAGAGCAGCCGGACGAATGGCTGCGCATGGCGCGCGACATCGGCTACCCGGTGATCATCAAGGCCGCCGGCGGCGGTGGTGGCCGTGGCATGCGCGTGGTGCACACGGAAGCGCACCTGATCCAGTCGGTGCAACTGACCCAGGGCGAGGCCGCGTCCTCGTTTGGCAACCCCATGGTCTACATGGAGAAGTTCCTCGGCAACCCGCGCCACATCGAGATCCAGGTGCTGTCCGACACGCACGGCAACGCCATCCACCTGGGCGAGCGCGACTGTTCGATGCAGCGGCGACACCAGAAGGTGCTGGAGGAAGCGCCAGCCCCCGGCCTCGACACGAAACTGCGCAACCTGATCGGCGAGCGCTGTGCCGAGGCCTGCCGCAAGATCGGCTACCGTGGCGCCGGCACCTTCGAATTCCTCTACGAGGATGGCGAATTCTTCTTCATCGAGATGAACACCCGCGTCCAGGTGGAGCACCCGGTGACCGAATTCATCACCGGAGTCGACATCGTCCAGGAAAGCATCCGCATCGCCGCCGGCCTGCCGCTGGCGAACAAGCAGAAGGATATCCACTTCAAGGGCCATGCCATCGAGTGCCGCATCAACGCCGAGGACCCGGCCACCTTCATGCCCTCGCCCGGCCGCATCAGCCTCTACCACGCCCCCGGCGGCCCCGGCGTGCGCGTGGATTCGCACGTCTATCAGAACTATTACGTGCCGCCACACTACGACTCGATGATCGGCAAGCTGATCACCTACGGCGCCACCCGCGAGCAGGCCATTGCCCGCATGCGCATCGCCCTGTCCGAGATGATCGTCGAGGGCATCAAGACCAACATCCCGTTGCACCAGGAACTGCTGACCGACCGCGTGGTGCTGGACGGCGGCTTCAGCATCCACTACCTGGAGCAGAAACTGGGGATGAACAAGCACTGACCCCCGGCGACACCCGTCAGCCGGCGGCCGCCGGCATCAACCTGGACCGATCATGCCCTGGCTTTCCCTGAAACTCGCCGCCAACCAGGAAGAGGCTGAAGTCCTGGCCGATGCCCTCATGGACGCGGGCGCCCTCTCGGTTTCCATCGAGGACCGCGACGCCGGCACCGCCCAGGAGGCGCCTCAATTCGGCGAGCCCGGCCTGGCCGACCCCAAGGCCTGGAGCCGCAACTGGGTCGTCGCCTTGCTTGAGGCGGATGCCGACCTGCCGGGCCTGTTCGCGGCCCTCGGGCTGCCAGCCGATCACGAACATCAGGTCGAGCGGGTGGAGGAACAGGATTGGGTGCGCCTGACCCAGTCGCAGTTCGACCCGATTCCCATCTCGCAACGGCTCTGGATCGTCCCGTCCTGGCATGACGCGCCCGATCCCGAGGCGATCACCCTGGTACTGGACCCCGGGCTGGCCTTCGGCACCGGCAGCCACCCGACCACCCGCCTCTGCCTGCAATGGCTGGAAGAGCGCCTGACCGGCGGCGAATCGGTGCTCGATTACGGCTGCGGCTCCGGCATCCTCGCCATCGCGGCCGTCAAGCTCGGCGCCGGCCGGGTCGTCGGCGTCGACGTCGACGCCCAGGCGGTCACCGCCTCGCGCGACAACGCCGCGCGCAACCAGGTGGCGGCCGATTTTCACTTGCCCGACGCCGCGCCGGCCGGCCAGTTCGACGTCCTCGTCGCCAACATCCTCACCAACCCCCTGAAGGCGCTCATGCCCCTGCTCGCCGCCCGGGTCAGGCCGGGCGGGCGCATCGCCCTGTCCGGCATCCTGGCGGAGCAGGCCGAGGACGTCATCGCCATCTACAACCAGGCATTCGACATGCGTCCCTGGCGCGAGGCGGAAGGATGGGTCTGCCTGGAAGGCGTCAAATCATGATGCGCCGGGCGCGTGATGCCTCACCTCCGGCCCGAAGCGGGAGCGCGACGGCCGAGTTGCCGCCCTGGCCATGCTGACCACCTGCCCCGAATGCCAGACCACCTTCCGGGTCACCCAGGAGCATCTGGGCCTGCGCCGCGGTCTGGTGCGCTGCGGGCATTGCGGGGTGGTATTCAACGCCTATGACAGCCTGCTCGCCGAACTGGTGACACCACCGGCGGAGCCGGAGAAGATCACGCGGACCATGCCCGCGTCTGCCGGGACGCCGCCCCCCCACGCCGTCGTCGCGGAACCGCGGCCGCCCTCGCCGTCGACCGAGGCCGAGGCCGAACTCGCGACCGAGACCGAGACCGAGCAAGCGGAGGAGACCGGGATCGCGCGGGATGAATCCGCGTTCACAGCACCGGAAACGCAGCCGCCGCCACGCCGGGAAATCCACTTGTTCGAGGCGGATGAGGAAGCGGCCGCGCGGACAACGCCGCCGCCGAGCGAGACGTCCGAATCCATCCTGCTGTCGGAACTGCCGACCCGGATCCCCCACCCGCGTCGTGAGCGCCCCCCCCACTTCGGCCTGAAACTCGCCACGCTGATGCTGCTGGCCACACTGCTGCCGCTGCAGGTGCTGGTTTTCCTGCGCGCCGACATCGCCAGCGCGCTGCCGGGCATGCGCCCGCTGCTGACCTCGCTGTGCGAACCGTTCGACTGCGTGGTGCCGCTGCCTCGCCAACTGGCCAAGACGGCCATCACGGCCTCCTCGCTCGAACACGATACGGAAAACCGCTCGCGCAGCCGTCTCTCCCTGCTGCTTGCCAACCACAGCGGGCAGGCGCAGACCTGGCCGCACATCGTGCTCGTTCTCACCGACATGCGTGACATCCCCGTCGCGCAGCGCGTGTTCACCCCCGGGGAATATCTGGCCGGGAACGTGCGTCAGGACATCGGCATGGCCGCGAACGAGGAACAGGAAATCCGCCTCGACCTGGACACCGGCACCCTGACGGCCACCGGCTACGCGCTGGATCTGGTCTACCGCTGAATCCGCGCGGGCTACAGGTCGGCCAGTACCCGGATGTGCTCCGCGACGCTGCGCCCCAGCGAGGACAGGTCATAGCCGCCTTCCAGCACCGACACGACACGGCCACCGGTATGGGCCCGGGTCGCGGCCATGGACTGCTCGGTGATCCAGACGTAATCCGCCTCCGTCAGACCGAACTGGCCCATGTCGTCCTCGCGATGGCCATCGAAACCCGCGGAGAAAAAGAGCATTTCCGGTTGGAAAGCGGCCAGCGGCGGCAGCACCTTCTCCTCGAAGGCCTCGCGGTAGCGCTTGCCGGTGGTGCCGGCGGGCAGCGGCACGTTGATGATGTGGTCGCTCACCGTATCGGCGCCGCAATAGGGGTAGAACGGATGCTGGAAGGTGGAGCAGAGCATCACCCTCGGGTCGTCCCTGAAGATGTCCTCGGTGCCGTTGCCGTGATGGACGTCGAAATCGACGATGGCCACCCGCTTGAGGCCATGTGCTTCCAGGGCGTGAGCGGCGGCGACGGCGACGTTGTTGAAGAGGCAAAAACCCATGGAACGATCGCGGGTGGCGTGGTGGCCGGGTGGCCGGCAGGCGACGAAGGCGTTCAAGAGTTTGCCGCGCATGATCCGGTCCACGGCCATGACGCCGCCGCCGGCGGCGCGATAGGCCGCCTCCAGGCTGTGCGGGTTCATCGCCGTATCGCCATCCAGGTTGACCGTGCCCTCGTAGGGCGAGGCTGCCTCGATGGCGTCGATGTAGGCGACGTCATGGACCCGGGCCAGATGGCCGCGGTGCGCCAGCGGCGCCTCCTGATGGCTCAGATGGTCGAACAGATGGGCCGCGTGCAGGCGGTCGTTGATGGCGTTGAGGCGGGAAGGACTTTCCGGATGCAGGTGCCCCATGTCGTGCCTGAGGCACTCGGGATGGGTGATGTAGGCGGTATGCATGGTGATAGGGTTTGAAAAGCAATACTCAATATACGCCCGCTTCATGTCCCAGTAATGCCATTGGGCCTATCATGGCGGCAAAGCGAGGGCCTTCGAACCCAATCGAACCGGCGACGACGCCTGTTTCCCCCTTATCCAACCCGATACTCAAACCATGTCCAAGCACTATCTCCATCCCCTGTTCATGCCCCGCTCCGTGGTCGTGTTCGGCGCCAGCGAGAAGGAACACTCGGTTGCCGGCATCCTTTTCAGCAACCTGCGCAAATCCGGCTTCACCGGCAAGGTCTACCCGATCAATCCCAAGCATGAGCAGCTCTATGGCGAGCGTTGCTACGCCAGCACCGCCGACTTGCCGGAGACGCCGGAACTGGCCCTGATCGCGACGCCGGCCGCGACCATACCGGGCATCCTGGATGCGTGCGGCGCCCGCGGCATCCATCACGCGGTGGTGCTCTCCGCCGGTTTCCGCGAAGTCGGCCCGGCCGGCGTGGCGCTGGAAGAAGCGGTGCAGGCGGCCGCGAAGCGCAACGACATCCGCTTCATCGGCCCCAACTGTCTGGGCGTGCAGCGCCCGGGAATCGGTTTCAACGGCACCTTCAGCAAGGGCGCCACGCAGTCCGGCGACCTGGCGCTGGTGTCGCAATCCGGCGCCCTGTGCACGGCGATGCTGGACTGGGCGGAATCGAACGGCATCGGCTTCTCCAGCGTGATTTCCACCGGCGCCTCGGCCGATGTCGACTTCGGCGAGATTCTCGACTACCTGGCCTACGACCCGGCCACCAAGGGCATCCTCATGTACATCGAGGGCATCCGCGATGCCCGTCGCTTCATGAGCGCGCTGCGCGCCACGGCGCGGATCAAGCCGGTGGTGCTGGTCAAGGTCGGCCGGCACGAGGCGGGCTCCAAGGCCGTGGCCTCGCATACCGGCGCCCTGGTCGGCTCCGACGCGGTGTTCGACGCCCTCCTGCGCCGTGCCGGCGTGGTGCGGGTGACCAGCATCACCCAGCTGTTCGCCTCGGCGCAGGCCCTGTCTTCCCACATCAAGCCGACCGGCGATCGCCTGGTCATCGTCACCAACGGCGGCGGCCCCGGTGTCATGGCGACCGATCGCGCGGTCGATCTCGGCGTCAAACTGGCGGAGCTCGGCCCCGACACGCTCGACAAGCTCAACACGGCCTTGCCGCCGACCTGGTCGCACGGCAACCCGGTGGACATCATCGGGGACGCCGCCGCCGACCGTTACAGCGCCGCCATGAAGGCCTGCCTGGCCGACGAACATGTCGATGGCGTCCTGGTGATGCTGACGCCGCAGGCGATGACGCGACCGACCGAGGCCGCCGAAGCGGTGGTGGCGGTCGCCCGGCAATCGAGCAAACCGGTGATCGCGTGCTGGATGGGCGAAGCGCAGGTGGCGGAAGGCCGGCAACGCTTCAAGGACGCGGGCATTCCCTCGTTCTCGACGCCGGAGCCGGCGGTCGAGGTCTTCTCCTATCTCTCCGCCTACTACGAGAACCAGCGCCTGCTGATGCAGACGCCCGGCCCCATCGCGAAGGGAACCGATCCGGACGTCGAGGGCGCCCGCCTGATCATCGAGTCCGCCCTGTCGCAGGGTCGCTCGGTGCTGACCGAAGTGGAGTCGAAGGCGCTGCTCTCCGCCTTCCGCATCCCGGTGGCGCAGACGATGATCGCGCGCGAACCCACCGAGGCCATGTTGATGGCGCAGCAGATGGGCTTCCCGGTGGCGATGAAGATCAATTCACAGACGATCAGCCACAAATCCGATGTCGGCGGTGTGCGGCTCGGACTCTCCAGCGGACACGCCGTGCGTTCCGCCTACACGGGCATGATGACCGAAGTGCGCAACCGCGTTCCCGACGCCCGGATCGATGGCGTGGTGATCGAACCCATGCTGGTGCGTCCGAATGCGCGTGAAGTGCTGGTGGGCGTCACCAGCGACCCCGTGCTCGGCCCGGTCATCGTCTTCGGCACCGGGGGGGTCGACGTCGAAGCCGCGCAGGATCGCGCCGTCACCCTGCCGCCGCTGAACCGCTTTCTGGTCCGCGACCTGATCAACCGCACCCGCGTGGTCAAGCTGCTCGGCGAATTCCGCAACCGCCCCGCGGTCGACCTCGAGGCGCTGGAACAGGTGCTGATGCGGGTCTCGGAAATGGTCTGTGAACTGCCCTGGATCAAGGAACTGGACATCAACCCGCTGCTGCTCGACGAGCATGGCGCGCTTGCCCTCGATGCGCGCGTCATCATCGCCCCGCGCGTGTCCAGCGCCGACCGCTACGCGCACATGGCCATCCACCCCTACCCCGCGCATCTGGTGACCAGCTGGCAATTGCCCAACGGCATCGATGTCGTCATCCGACCGATACGCCCCGAGGATGCCGAACTGACCCAGAGCTTCGTGCGCAGCCTGTCCGAGGAAACCAAGTATTTCCGCTACATGGACGCGGTGCGCGAACTCTCGCAGGCCATGCTGGTACGCTTCACGCAGATCGACTACGACCGCGAAATGGCCTTGCTCGCGGTCACCCACACGCATGGCAAGGAAGAGGAACTGGGCGTGGCGCGCTACGCCATCAACCCCGATGGCGAGTCCTGCGAGTTCGCCGTGGTGGTCAGCGATCAGTGGCAGAAGCAGGGCATCGCGCACAAGCTGATGGACGTGCTGATGGACGTCGCCCGCGCCAAGGGCATGCGCAAGATGGATGGCGAGGTGCTGAAGACCAATACCCGCATGCTCAAGCTGGCGACCAGCCTCGGCTTCAAGGTCACGGCGCATCCGGAAGATGACAGCGTGCGTTACATCTCGCGTTCTCTTTGACCCGTAGCCTACCCCGCCCGCCACAGGCGGGTGGGCGTGGGACGCGGGCATCGTCGAGGCTCGGGCTCATGGCGGCCGCGGGCGCGCGAATGCAACTTTGCCCGGAAACCACGGTCTGCCGAATCATCCCCCTCAACCGCATCTCACGTGAAACGCTCCCTTCTGATGGTCGCCCTGCTCGGCGCCAACCTGGCACAGGCCGCCAGCCCTCCCCCCTCCGATGCCCTTGCGCCCTCCACCAGCGTCACCCGCTGGGCGGATCGTTGCACCAATCTGACCAGCAGCGGCTGGGCATTCAAGGGACCGCGCAATTTTCTGCAATGGCTGGAGGTCTTCAGCGATCCCGCGATCTGGCTGGAGTTCGGCCGGCGCGGGCTCGACCCGCAATCCTATGTGCGCACCCTCTCCACCGCGATGGATCCGGGCACGCCCAGGAACTTTCTGGAATGGACCGACCCCGGCATCTACGAGAAGTGGGCACGAGCGGCGGCGGAGCCTGATTTCTATACTGCGGTCAATGCCATCCTCTTCGACCCTGGCCGCTTCATGCGCTGGGCCATGCTGCCCACCGACGCGCGGACCTGGAATCTGCTGGCGACCGCGCTCAGCCCGGAGACCTGGATGAAATGGCTGACCGCGCCCGCCCACCCGGACACCCAGGCGCTCATCGCCAAGGCGCTGGATCCCGAGACCGCGCTGAACTGGTCACGGGCGCTGACCGATTCGGCCAGCTATCCCGCGCTCAAGGCGGATTACCCGAAGCCCCCGGCAGCCCAACGTGGCAACCTCTATCTGGAAACGTCCGGCACGCCCTGGAAGCGGACGATCTAGCCCGGATATTGCATGAATTCGCGTGATGATCGCGCAGGCCATTGTTTGTAA
>CAZONS010000159.1:0-7888 GCA_964581195.1 uncultured Thiobacillus sp.
CAGACCAACGCCATGCGCCTCGCCATGGCCCTTGCCGCGCGTGGTGTAGAACGGGTCGAAGACATGGGGCAGGGCTGCGCGCGCAATCCCGGGGCCGTCATCCTGGATCTGGATGAGGGTGACGCGGCGGTCCTCGTGCATCTGCGCCACCGCGCCCGCGAGGTTGGCGCCGGCCGCGGGGCGGCTCTCGCCCCAGGTGGCGCGGCGCGCGCTGATCTCCAGCCGGGACGCGCCGGCATCCAGCGCATTGCGCAACAGGTTGATGAAGACCTGCTGCATGCGCGGCTCGTCCACCCAGACCGCGAGTTCGGGCTGCAGTCGCAGTTGCAGCCGGTCTTCGGCCGGGCGCCGGCGGCCGAGCAGCAGCAGGCTCTTGTCCAGCACCTCTTCCAGCGCCACCCGCTGTGGCTGGAAATCCTGGCGGCGAGCGTAATTCAGCAGGGTCCGCACGATGCGGCGGCCGCGCTCGGCTTCGGCGTCGATCTGGCCAACCCAGGTACGCAGGGCATCGTCGGCGGACATCTCCTCCGCGAGGATCTGTGCCGCGGAGGAGATGTTGCCCAGGGGGTTGTTCAGTTCGTGCGCGACGCCGGATGCCAGCACGCCCATGGAGGAGAGCTTCTCCGCATGCAGCACCTGGCGCCGGCGCACGTCCAGTTCGTCGAGCATGCGGTTGAGCGCCTGCGTGAGGGAAATGAATTCCCGGTCCCGGGAGGGGGCCACGAACTGGTTGAAGCGTCCTTCGGCCAGCGGCCGCAGTTCCGCCTCCAGTTTGCGCAGCGGCCGCGCCACCATGCGCGCGATGCCTTGCCCGGCAAGCAGGGCCAGGAACACCACGGCGAGCGCGAAGGCCATCATGGCGTGGGTGGATTTCTGTACCGATTCCACCAGGGCGGCGCGTTCCCGGCGGCCGAGATGCTCGGCGATGCTGGAGATGTCGTGGCCCGCCGCGCGCACCGCCTGTTCGCTTCCGTCATCCAGCGCGGCGGCCGCTTCCAGCAACCGCCGGTAGGCCAGCAGGGACCCGACCAGCCGCCGCAGTTCCGGCGCGGGCGCCAGGCTCTGGAAGAGTTCCCGCCGGGCGTCCAGGTCGGCCGCGATCCCGGTCGCCAGCGCCAGGGCGGACTGGCGGTCCGCCTGCTCGTGGTAGAGGAAATAGTTTTTCTCGTGGCGGCGCAGTTCCAGGGTGCGTTCGCGGAAATCGGAAACCGCCACGCCCTCGGCGATGCGTTGCTCGAGAAAACGCAGGTCGGCATAGACGCTGGCCATGAACAGCACGCCCAGCAGGGCGAGGACGGCATAGGCCAGGCCGATCTTTCCGCGAATGCTGTGCATGCGTTTCTCTTTGCAACATTGGTGTTGCGATTATCAACGTATCCCGGGAACCCATGCAATCAGCGGGGTTGGTGGCCAGGGCGCCGGCCCGTGTTACGCATCGCAACACCGTTTCTTTCCCGTGTCTGGATTGTGTTCTTTGTAAATCAATGGGTTGTGGCGTATTTCCGGCTGGCACGCTCGCTGCTATGCAGGTTCACCCCTTTCCCAGGAGTGAACCATGAAAGCCCTGAACCAGCACCTGAAGCAAGCCCTGGCCGCCCTGGCGACCGCGGATGCCGGCGAGATGCTGAACCGCCGCCAGATGGCGCGCGTCCTGCGCGCGCGCGGCGGTCCCGCCGTGCCGCCGCGTCGGCGAGTCGCCCTGTGGGCGGGCGCCGGTGTCTCGGACGCGACGCTCGACTACGCCTTGTCGACCTGCAAGCGCCTCGATGCCGGACTCGCCGTGCTGCATGCCGAGGGCGCCGACACCACGCGCCTGCAAGGCCGCCTGGGCGAGGTGGCCGTGCACCTGGTCGCCCTGCGCGGCCGGCCCGAGGCGGCCGTGCGCCACTTCATCGCCACCCATTCGCGGGTGGCGTTCCTGGTGCTGGATGGCGATGACCCCGCCAGCCAGCTCCTCGCCCAGCGCGCTGGCGGCGCCGGGGTGCCCACGGTCGTGGTGACCCGCGAGCGCGCCGGGCCGCGCCCGCAATCCCCCCGTTCCGGCGCGGCGCTGCCCGCCCTGGGCTGAATCCTTTCCAACCTTCACTGTGGAGCCAAGCATGTCCCAACCCGTCAAACCCTCGCTGTTGCCGACCCTGACCTTCGGCATCGCCAGCGCCGTGCTGTACGCCCTCCTGTTCCACTTCTCCGATCACTTCGTGGACTGGGCGCTGCGCACCCGGCACGGCGAGAAATCCCTGTTCCTGATCCCGGTGGCCGTGGCCTTCGTGTTTTCCTATTTCCATGGCCAGTTCACCGGCCATTTCTGGGAAACCATCGGTCTGCGCGCCGCCAGGACCAGCGTCGTCAGCAAGAAGCAATAAGCGGAGGGCATTCAAGTGGAAAGCAGCCTGTTCATTGACATCAATCTCTACACCGCCACCGCGCTGTTCGTGGTCGGCTTCGTCGGCGGCATGGTCTCGGGCTTCATCGGCTCGGGGGGCGCCTTCGTCCTCACGCCGGCCATGATGACCCTGGGCGTGCCCGGCATCGTCGCCGTCGCCTCCAATATCTGCCACAAGTTCCCCAAGTCGCTGGTGGGCGCCATGAAGCGGCACAAGTATGGCCAGGTGGATATCAAGCTGGGACTGATCATGGGGGTGTTCGCCGAAATCGGCGTCCTCATCGGCAAGCATGCGATGACCCACGTGAAGCACGTCTATGGCGAGGTCGGCACCAATCTGTACGTTTCGGTGGTGTTCGTGATCGTGCTCGCCGTGGTGGGCGGTTTCGTGCTGCGCGACGCCTTCCGCATGCTCGGGCGGGAACAGGCGGGCGGCGAGGCGGCGCCGCATGAGGTGCCCCGGCTCGCGCGCTGGGTGCAGTCCATCCACATCCCCGGCACCATGGTGTATTTCAGAGCCCTCGAGGCCAGGGTCTCGGTGCTGTTCATCGTGCCCCTGGGCATGGCCACCGGCATGCTGGCGGCGACCATCGCCGTGGGCGGGTTCATCGGCGTGCCGGCGATGATCTATGTCCTGGGCGCCCCGGCCCTGATGGCTTCCGCCACGGAACTGGTGATCGCCTTCGTCATGGGCGCCGGCGGCACCATGTTGTACGCGCTGGATGGCGTGGTGGACATCCGCCTGGCGATGATCATCCTGGCCGGTTCGCTGTTCGGCATCCAGATCGGCGCCATCGGCACCACCTATGTGCGTGACACCGTCGTCAAGTTCGTCATGGGCCTGATCATGATCATCGTGCTGTTCTCCCGGTTCTTCTATGTGCCGGGTTATCTCTCCCACCTGGGCCTCATCGCGCCGATCCAGGAGTCCAGCATCGCCACCCTGAAACTGTTCGGCGACATCACTCTGGTCATCGCCCTGGCCACGGGTGGCATCGCCATCGTCGTCGCCCTGGTCAAGGGCATGGCCGCGCACCGGCGCAGCCAGGAAGCCCAGGGCAGCCTGGGCAACGCATGAGGCCTAGCATGAACCAGAACAATATCAAGCAGATCCTGTTCGCCACCGACGGCTCGGCGTATTCACTGGGCGCCCAGAGGACGGCCATCGAACTGACCCGGCGCTGCCATGGCGAACTGCACATCATGAGCATCATGCTGACCACCCAGGACCTGGAGGGCGTCGGCACCCACAACATGCGGGAGGAACGGGAACAGGCGGTGCAGGACCGACTCGACCGGGCCGCCGCCGCGGCGCTGGCCGAGGGCGTGCCGAGCACCCTGCATCTGGTCTATGGCCAGGAGCCGCAGCAGGCGATCGTCAACACCGCCGCCGAGCTCGAGGCCGACCTGATCGTGCTCGGCCGTCGCGGCACACGCGGCCTGGCGCGTTCCATGGTCGGCCACGCCACCGCCTATGTCGCCGGACACGCGCCCTGCAACGTGCTGGTGGTGCCGCGTGCCGCCGGGTTATGGCGGCAGCGCATCCTCCTGGCCACGGACGGATCCGCGCACAGCGCCGCCGCCGGCGAGGCGGCCGTGGCCGTGGCCCGACAGTGCGGCCTGCCGGTCAGCGTGGTGTCCGCCACCACGCGCAGCCATGGCGAGGCGCGCCGGGCGGAGGCGCGGGAAAGCGTGCGGCGCAAGCTCGCCAGGTTGAACGAGGCCGGCATCGCCTGCTCGGGCGAGGTGATCGAGGGCAGGCCGGACGAGGTCGTGACCGAGGCCGCCGCCCGCGAAGGCGCCGACCTCATCGTCGTCGGCAGCCATGGTCGCACCGGCCTGGCGCGCCTGATCCTGGGCAGCATCTCCGAGCGCATCATGGATCAGGCGCAATGTCCGGTGATGGTGGTCAGGGCGCCCGACTAGTTGTCCGCTTGCGCAACCTCGCGCCTGCCCGGGGCTCCCCGGGCAGGCGCGGCCATCCGCCCGCCCCGGCGTCGCCGGCCGGGCGTACACTCGTCCCGCCTGATTTTTTTCCGGCGCACCCGGGGCATCCGGGGTGACGCCAGCAATCCGCATTCCAGATAGGCCGCAATCTTGCCCACCTCCCGCTCCCAGCGCCGTCCCGCCTGGCTCAACACCTTTACCTCCTTCCGTTTCTGGTGGCCGCAGGTCAACCGCAACAGTCTGAAGGACGATGCCATGGCCGGGCTTACCGGCGCCATGATCGTCCTGCCGCAGGGCGTCGCCTTCGCCACCATCGCCGGTCTGCCGCCGCAATACGGCCTCTATGCCGCCATGGTGCCGGCCATCGTCGCGGCCCTGTTCGGCTCCAGCTGGCATCTGGTGTCCGGCCCCACCACGGCGATTTCCATCGCCCTGTTCGCCGCCCTGCACCACTTCGCCGAGCCGGGCACCGAGCAATACATCCGTCTGGCCCTGACCCTGACCTTCATGGTCGGCCTCTACCAGTTCATCCTCGGCCTGGCGCGCATGGGCACGCTGGTCAACTTCATCTCGCACACCGTGGTGATCGGCTTCACCGCCGGGGCGGCGGCGCTCATCGCCGCCAGTCAATTGAAGAGTTTTCTCGGACTCGACCTGCCGCGCGGCCTGCCCTTTTATGAAATCCTGCGTCAGGTCGGATTACACCTGGGCGACATCAATCCCTGGGTGACGGCGGTCGGCGCCATCACCCTGGCGGCCGGATTGCTGGCGCGGAAATATTTCCCCAAGTTTCCCTACATGATCGCCGCGATGATCGTCGGCAGCCTGGTGGCGGCCGCGCTGAACGGCATCCTGGGCCAGGACCTGACCGGTATCAAGACCGTCGGCGCCCTGCCCGCCGGCCTGCCGCCGTTCTCGCTGCCCGATTTCTCCCCGGGTGCCATCGGCCAGGTGGCGATGCCGGCCCTGGTCATCACCATGCTGGCGCTGACCGAGGCGGTCTCCATCTCGCGCGCCATCGCCACCCGTTCCGAGCAGCGCATCGACGGCAACCAGGAATTCGTCGGCCAGGGCCTGTCCAACCTGGTCGGCAGTTTCTTTTCCGCCTACGCCTCCTCGGGCTCCTTCAACCGCAGCGGCGTCAACTACGAGGCGGGCGCCCACACCCCCCTGGCGACGGTGTTCGCCTCGGTGTTCCTGGTGCTGATCCTGCTGCTGGTCGCGCCGCTGGCGGCCTACCTGCCCAACGCCGCCATGGCCGGCATCCTGTTCCTGGTGGCCTGGGGGCTGATCGACTTCCACCACATCAAGGCCATCTGGCAGACCAGCAAGCCGGAGGCGGCCATTCTCTGGGTCACCCTGATCGGCACCCTGATCAACCTGGAGGACGGCATCTTCCTGGGCGTGCTGCTGTCCCTGATCATGTACCTCTACCGCACCTCGCGGCCCGAGTTCCTGCCGGTGGTGCCCTCGGGCGAGCGCGGCGGTCTCTTCTTCGAGGACGCCAAGGGACGGCCGTAGTGCCCGCAGATCCGTTTCATGCGTCTGCATGGTCCGCTCTATTTCGGCGCGGTGGATCACGTCCAGCGCGCCCTGCAGCAGATCGACGAGGACAACCCGCAGCAGAAGACCGTGGTGATCACGGCGCCGGCGATGAGTTTCGTCGACGTCGCCGGCGCCGAGATGCTGGCGCAGGAGGCGCGCCGCCGGAAACGGCTGGGAGGCGGCCTCTATTTCTGGCGCATGCGCGATTCCATCCAGGCCTTCCTCCGCCAGGGCGGCTACCTCAAGGCCATCGGCGAAGGCGGCCTCTTTCCCAGGAAATCCAATATCACCGCGGCGCTCTATCGCACCCTGGACCCCGACATCTGCCGTGCCTGCCGGGCGAGCATCTTCAAGGAGTGCCACGGCGAGGACCTGCCGGACGGTTGCCGCCGTCTGCGCCTGATGCTGGCCACCGACGGCAGCGAGTACAGCCGGGCGCCGCGCGAGGTCGCGCTGCGGGTGGCGCAGGGCATGGGCCTGACCCTCGATGTCATGACCATGGTGCCGCCGGGGGTCGAGCCGGAACGGGCCGAACTGCGTCTTGCCGTGGTGCGCGAGGAGGCCGAGGCCCTCGGCGTGTGTTGCGAGGACATCGTCCGGGAAGGGGTCGACCCGGCGAAGGCGGTGAACGAAGCCGCCGGCCAGGCGCATACCCAGTTGCTGGTGGTCGGCCGCACGCCGCCCAGGGGCGAGGTGGACCGCATGGTGGGCAGTCATGTCGCCCGCATCATCGATGAGGCGCCCTGCAATGTCCTGGTGGTGCCCAAGAGCGCCGGCATCTGGCGGCGGCGCATCCTGGTGGGTTTCGATGCCAACCCCTCCTCCGACATCGCCCTCGAACTGACCGCCAGCCTGGCCAAGGCCACGGGCGTGCCGGTCACCATCGCCACGGTGGTGAAGGAGGGCGACCCCGCGGCCAGCGTGATAGCCGACATGGCGCGGGATGCCGCCGCCAGCCTGCGCCTGGAAGGCGTGGATAGCGATGCGCGCAGCGTCGTCGGCACGCCGGCCGATGCCCTGCGGCGCCTGGCCGACGAGATCGGCGCCGACCTCATCGTGCTCGGCAAGCGCCATGGCGGCCTCTACCGGCTGCTGCCGAACAGCCCCACCGATCATCTGATCGGCGCCAACCGCTGGCCGGTGCTGATCGCCAAGGTGGGACGCGCCGGCAGTCCGTTCGACAAGCGGGCCCGGGCATAGCCCGGCGCCGCGCCGGGTTCAGTCGGCCGTTTCCCAGCGGGGGGGGAGGACGGCCAGTGCCGTCTCGATGGCCCGCAGCAGGGCGCCGATGTCCAGCGGCTTGGTCAGGTAATCGGCGAATCCGGCCGCCCTGGCGTGCGCCAGATCCTGGGGCATGGCGTTGGCGCTGATGCCGATCACCGGAATGGCGCGTGTCGTCTCGCGTTCGCGCAGGCTGGACAGCAACTGGTAGCCGTTCATCTCCGGCAGGTTGATGTCCAGCAGGATCAGGTCGGGCTGGCGGTGGAGAGCCAGTTCCAGGCCAAAGCCGGGGTGGTCGGCGGTGATCAGGACGAGATCATTCCTTCGCTTCAGGATGCGCTCCATCAGCAGCAGGTTGGCGGGGTTGTCCTCGATGTAGAGCACGGTCCGCCGGTCAATGCCGGGTGTGGCCGCGGGCACCGCCGCGGATACGGATTTCGCAAGGGTGTCCTCGGGAGGTTCCGCGAGTGGCAGACGCAACCAGAAGGTACTGCCGGTGCCTGGGGTGCTGTCCAGGCCGATCTCGCCGCCCATCAATTCCGTCAGCCGCTTGCTGAGCACGAGGCCGATGCCGGTTCCCTCGATTGCCGCCCGATCCGCATTCAGGCGTTCGAAGGGCTGGAACAGCCGCGCCTGCTGATCTGGTGTGAGTCCCGGGCCGGTATCGCTGACGTGAAGGTGTAGGTGATCGTCCCGAACATCGCAGGTCACACGCACCTCGCCTTGCTCGCGGTTGTATTTCACGGCGTTGGAGAACAGGTTGAGCAGAATCTGCTTGAGCCGGGTGCGGTC
>CAZONS010000160.1:0-7888 GCA_964581195.1 uncultured Thiobacillus sp.
CTCCTGCCCGAATACGTCGAAGACATCCTGCCGCCATACTCCGGCCAGGCGGAACCCCTGCGCCGTCGCCTGCTGGATCTGTTCGACAGCTACGGCTACGACCAGGTCAGCCCGCCGCTGGTGGAATATCTCGACTCCCTGCTGACCGGCGCGGCGCGCGATCTGGACCTGAAAACCTTCAAGGTGGTCGACGGCCTCTCCGGCCGCCTGCTCGGCGTGCGCGCCGACATGACGCCGCAGGTCGCCCGCATCGATGCCCACCTGATCAATCACGAGGGAGCCACCCGCCTGTGCTACGCCGGCCCGGTACTGCGCACCCGGCCCGCCGGCCTGGCCTGCCGGGAGCCGCTGCAGATCGGTGCCGAACTGTTCGGCCACGCCGGCATCGAAGCCGACCTGGAAATCCAGGAACTCCTGCTCGCCGCGCTCGAACGCGTCGGCGTGCCGGATGCCCGCCTGAGCCTGGGGCATGCCGGACTGTTCCGCGCCCTGGCGGAGGGCGCCGGTCTCGACGAGGGGCGCGCCGCCGCCCTGTTCACCGCGCTGCGCGGCAAGGACGTGCCGCAAGTGGAGGCGCTCAGCGCCGATCTCGCGGCGCCCTGGCGGCAGGCCTTCAACGAATTGCCCGGCCTCTATGGCGGCGCCGAGACGCTACGCCGCGCGCGCGAGGCGCTGCCCGACCAGCCCGCGATCCGTCAGGCGCTGGATCAGCTCGAACGCCTGCTCAAGGCCGGCAATGCCCAGGGCCGCGCCAGTGTCGCGGTCGATCTCTCCGACCTGCGCGGCGACGGTTATCACAATGGCGCCATGTTCGCGGCCTATGCCGGCGGCCAGGCGCGCGCGGTCGCCCTCGGCGGCCGTTATGATGGCGCCGGCAGCGTGTTCGGCCGCAATCGGCCGGCCACCGGTTTCTCGCTGGATCTGCGCCAGATTCTCGATTGCCTGGGCGCGCCGGGGCCGCGCGGCGGTATCCTCGCACCCTGCGACGACGACGCCGACTTGCGCGCCAGAATCGCCGAGCTGCGCGCCGCCGGCGAGCGGGTCGTGGTGGAGTTGTCGGGCCAGGAAACGCATCGGGCGGAGTCGGGCTGCGAGCGGCGACTGGTGAAAGCAGAACAGGGCTGGATCATTCAGTAGGGTTTCGTAGGTCGGGTTAGCGGCTTCATCGCGTAACCCGACGAGTAGCAATGTCGGGTTACGGCGCAAGAAGACGCGCCTAACCCGACCTACGTTGGAATTCTTTCTTCAAGGACGAAACATGAGCAAGAACGTCGTGGTGATCGGCACCCAGTGGGGTGATGAAGGCAAGGGCAAGATCGTCGACTGGCTGACGGACCGCGCCCAAGGGGTCGTGCGTTTCCAGGGCGGCCACAACGCCGGCCATACCCTGGTGATCGAGGGCAAGAAGACCGTTCTCCACCTGATCCCCTCCGGCATCCTGCGCGAGAACGTGCGCTGCTTCATCGGCAACGGCGTCGTGGTCTCGCCCGAGGCGCTGATGGAAGAAGTGGAAATGCTGGAGAAGAGCGGCATCGACGTCGCCAGCCGCCTGACCATTTCCGAAGCCTGCCCGCTGATCCTGCCGCATCATGTCGCTCTCGATCATGCCCGCGAAGCCGCCAAGGGCGCCGGCAAGATCGGCACCACCGGCCGCGGCATCGGCCCGGCCTATGAAGACAAGATCGCCCGCCGCGCCATCCGGATGCAGGATCTGCTGCACCGCGAGCGTTTCGCCGCCAAGCTGGGCGAAGTCCTCGACTACCACAACTATGTGCTCAAGCATTACTTCAAATGGGAAACGGTCGATTTCCACAAGACCCTCGATCAGGCGATGGAACTGGCCGAGAAGATCACACCGATGATCGGTGACGTCCCGCGCAATCTGTACGAAGCCAACAAGCGTGGCGAGAACCTGCTGTTCGAGGGCGCCCAGGGTACCCTGCTGGACATCGACCACGGCACCTACCCGTTCGTCACCTCCAGCAACTGCACGGCCGGCGGCGCCGCCACCGGTTCCGGCATGGGCCCCTCGTCGATGCACTACATCCTCGGCATCACCAAGGCCTACACCACCCGCGTCGGCTCCGGCCCCTTCCCCACCGAGTTGTTCGATGCCGACGGCAAATGGCTGGCCGAGAAGGGACACGAGTTCGGCGCCACCACCGGCCGCCCGCGCCGTTGCGGCTGGTTCGACGCCGCCGCCCTCAAGCGCGCCATCCAGATCAACGGCCTCACCGGCATGTGCGTCACCAAGCTCGACGTGCTCGACGGCATGGATACCATCCGCATCTGCACCGGCTACAGGATGGGCGGCGAAGTCTGCGACATCCTGCCGGTGGGTTCCGAGCTGCTGGCCGACTGCGAGCCGATCTACGAGGAGCATCCCGGCTGGAAGGACACCACCGTCGGCGTCAAGACCTTCGAGGATCTGCCCGCCAATGCCCAGTCCTACCTGCGACGCATGGAAGAGCTCTGCGGTGTGCCCGCCGACATCATCTCCACCGGTCCGGACCGTGAGGAGACCATCGTGCGCCGGCATCCGTTCGAGTGATGCGACAGCATGTTTCACGATGAAAAAGGGTGGCGCCGCCACCCTTTTTGCTTGGTGAGCGCTGAAGCTTCCCAGCGGACGCCACTCGGATTGGACAAGCCATGACGATGCAACACCGCCTGCTCGCCAGCCTCATCGTTCTGGCGACATGGCTGCCTTGCGCCCAGGCGGCAACCGCCGCCCCTTCCAGCGCCGTGGACGAGGCCGCCGTCTGCGCCGACGCGGCCGGCCTGCGCGAGCAGTTGCGTCAGCGCATCGAACAGAACCAGGCAACCCTGGCTGGCCTCGCGACCTTCGTTTCCGGAGAGAGCCTGGGCGAGATTCCCGCCGCGTCCCTGTTCATCGTCGATCTCGGCGACGAGGAGGCCATTGCCCGCCGCGTCGCCGAACTGCGGGCGGGGCAGGGCGCGGAGACCGGCCCGGACCTCCCCGCCGCGCTCGCGGCGTGTGTCGGGCGACAGCCGGAACGGGTTCCGGAACTGGATGCGCTGGCCAGCCTGCGGGCAGACATCACGCGGCAGCGGCTGGAATTCCTGTCCCTGCCGCGCGCGCGCCGGGAAACACTGGTCAATGTCCAGCAATCGCTGCTGCTGCACAGCGAGAACGAGACGGAACTCGCGCGTGAGCAGCAGGTCGCGGAACGACAGCAGAGCGAGGCCTCGCTCTCGGTCGAGAGCGCGGAACTGCAGGCCCGCTCCGCCGCTACCGTGGACCTGCGCGAAATTGCCTCGCGGCGCGCGCTGCTGGAGAAGTCGCGGCAGGAGATGGCGCGCATCCAGATCAAGTTTTCAACCGACCTGCGCGCCCGCGCCGATGCGCAGCGGACAATCGCCGAACGCCTGTCCGGTCTTGCCGGATCGCTCACCCAGGACGCGACCCCGGCGCGGGTGGCCGACGCCTATGCGCAAAGCGCCGTCATCTGGCGCGGACTGGTGGATCAGATCCTCGCGCGTCTGGCCGACCCGGGCAGTTACGAACCCATCCCGAAGCTGCCCGCCTTTCCGGCCGCCCTGCTCGATCGCGCCAGCGACGATCCCAGCGTGGTCGCCTATCGCGAGGCCTATCGCGCCGCGCAAGCCGAGCACGAGCACCTGTCGTCGCTGCGCCTGCAGCGCTACGCGGAAGAGCGGAACAACGTCTTTCGCCTGTTCCTGGCGGCGAGCAAGCTGCGTTCCGACCTGCTGAACGAGAACGTCGCCCTCGGCAATGCGCGGGTGACGGCGTTTTCCAGCGTCTATTTCGCCGACCTGCTGCGCGAACTGCGCATCGTGCCCTATCGCCTGTATGCCTTCGTCACCACCACCTACCTCGATTTCCGCGAGCAGGCGCGCGGCGGCATGGAAGGATTGGGCAACATCGCCAGACAGCTGTTCATCTTCGCCCTGTTCGTCGCGCTGCCCTTCCTGGTCTACCGCGCGGTGCGCTGGGCGGCCGCGAAGCTGGAGGGCCTGCGCTACCGGATGCTGCGCGAGCAGATCAACCTGCCGGAGGCGCGTCAGCGCGCCGCCCGTGTCATCACCATCGCGATCCAGCGCGTCAACGCCTATCTGCCCTGGGTGGTCATGCTGTTCGGCATCTGGCTGGCCGGGCATCTGGTCGCGGATACCATGTTCGCGGATGTCGCGGCGGTGTTGCCCTACCTCGGCTATTACATCTGGTTCCGCATCTTCGTGTCCGTCGTCTCCAGCGGCATCGGCCTGATCGCCTATACCGGGGCGGTGCAGGGGTTGAAGGCGCGGCGTCAGCGGGTGCAGCGGATGGCGCAACGGGTGGGGGCCTTCTTCTTCATCGCGCTGGGCCTGCTGCACGCCACCGAGGACGTCGTCGGCGAGGCGCTGGTGTATCAGCTGGTCGTCGCCGCGATGATCTATCTCGGGATGGTCATCTGCGCGGTGGCCGCGCGGTACTGGCTGAAGGAAATCGTCTCCGCGTCGAAACGGGCGCTGCCCGAGTGGATGTCACGCCGGATCGAGCGCTACTGCGCGGGCTGGTTATCCTGGTTGCTGAGTCTGCCGGCGCTGATTCTGGTCGTCCTCGGCCTGTCGCTGCGACATCTGCACACCTGGCTGAGCGAGACCGACACGCTGAAACGGCTCGCCGCCGAACTGTTCCGGCGCCGCGTGGAAAGCGCCTCGTCAGACAAGGAGAAGGGCCAGTCGGACGCGCCGCCGCCGCCCGAGGAGTATCTGGCCTGGTTCGACCTTGGCGCGCCATCGGACGCCTCCTTGCTGGTCGAACCCGGCAGCGGCATCACCCGGGACGTCCTGGAAACGGTGGAAAACTGGAAACGCCACGCCGGTGGCGAGCATTCCCTGGCCATCGTGGGAGACAAGGGCAGTGGCAAATCCTCGTTGTTGCGGGTGATCGAGCACAGTGGCGAGGATTGCCGGGTCATCAAGATCACGATTCCGCCGAAGCTGGCGACCCGGGAGGCGGTGCTGGGCTTCTTCTCGCAACAGCTCGGGCTGGACCTGTCACGCGGCGCCGAGACGCTGGTGGCCAGCGACGCGATGCGCGAACCGACCCTGATCCTGGTGGACGAGGCGCACAACCTTTACTTCGGCGCCATTGGCGGTTTTTCCGGCTACCGCGCCTTCATGGAACTGGTCAACGCCGGCACCGCCAATCTGTTCTGGTGCGCCGCCTTCAACCGCCGCGCCTGGGATTACCTGCGCGGCGTGTTCGGAAGCAACCAGTACTTCCGCAACGCCCTGCCGGTGCCGCCGATGACAGACCTGGATATCCAGAAGCTGATTCTCTCCCGGCATCAGCGCACCGGCTTTTCCCTGTCCTATGACGCCATCATCCGGGCGACGCAAAGCCCGGAGGAGTACGGCGGCATGGCGCAGATCGAAACCCAGTTCTTCCGCCTGCTCTGGGGGCAGTCCAAGGGCAACCCGCGCGCCGCCATCGTGCTCTGGCGCTCGGCCTTGCAGGCCACGAGAGGCAACAGCCTGCGGGTAGGCATCCCCCGCCACAAGCCGATAAAAGGGCTGGAAAAAGTGGGCGACGAAGCCTTGTTCGTCTATGCCGCCATCCTTCGCCACGAGAACCTCACGGCCGAGGAGGCTGTCGCCACCACCGATCTCGCGCCCGGCGTCGTCCAGGACGCTTTGCGTGTCGGCATCGACTGCGAGGCCATCGTGCGTGGCGACGATCGCCGCTATCGGGCCAGTCCGACGGCGCAGTTCGCCCTGATCCAACTCCTGATGGGCAAGAATTTCATCCATGAATGAAACCGATCTCGGCCAGCTCTCCGGGCTGGCCAGCATCTTCCAGTTCGACCGCATCTTCCTGCTGGTGTTGAGCGGCATTCTGCTGGTGCTGCTGGTCAAGGGCATCAAGCGCTTCGCCGATTCGCTCTACGAGAAATTTCCCGCTCGCCGCCTGGTCATCTCGCAAGTGGTCACCAGCCTCAACTTCTTCATCTACATCGTCGGCGGCACCGCTCTGGTCTACGCCATCCTGCGCCCGCCCAAGGAGCTGATGATCGCCGTGGGCGGCAGCGCCGCCGTCGCCCTCGGCCTCTCGCTCAAGGACCTGGTGGCCTCGGTGATCGCCGGCTTCATCCTGCTGTTCGACCGCCCCTTCCAGGTCGGCGACCGGGTCGGCTTCGCCGGCGAGTACGGCGAGATCAAGAGCATCGGCCTGCGCGCCGTGCGCATGGTGACCCTGGACGACAACGAGATCACCATCCCCAACAATCGCTTCATGACCGATGTCGTCGCTTCGGGCAACTCCGGCGCCCTGGAAATGATGGTGGTCGCGGATTTCCACGTCGCCCTCGACGCGGATGTGGCGCTCGCCCGCGAGCTCCTGACCGAGGTGGCGGTGACCAGCCGTTACGCCTACCTCAAGAAACCCGTCGCCGTTCCGGTCTCGGAAGTGGAAGTGGCGCATCGGCTGGCGATGCGGCTGCGGGTGAAGGCCTACGTGCTGGATGTGCGCTTCGAGAAGGCGTTCCAGACCGACCTCTACCTGCGCGGCCTGGCGGTGCTGAAGGAACACGGCATCGCGCGGCCTGCCGTGGTTGCCGATGCGTAGCTGCGTAGGATGGGTTTACCGAAGGGTAGGGGCTTCATCAGAGTGGGATTGCTGGGTTTCGCTGCCGCACAACCCAGCCTACCCGGGCTCCCCCGTTACCCCACCACCTGGTAATACAGATTCTGCGGGTGGTTGGCCTGGGCGAAGAAGAACCAGCGCTCGAACAGCAGGCCGATGTACTGCGCGGCGAAGGCGGCGATCAGCAGGCTGCCGTCGTCGCCCGCCAGGCCCGCCCAGAGCAGCAGCACCGGCACCGGGAAGACCAGGATCAGGAACATCCATTTCACCGACTTGAGGAAGGCGAGGGTGCGGCCGTGGAAGTATTCGCGGGTGTTGTAGGCGCCGCCCATCATGCCCATCGAGCGTTGCTGGACGTGGGTGTGGCGCACGCCGATGGCGGTCTGCAGGGTGGAGACGCGCTTGATCCGGGCATTGCGCAACAGCGAGGCGGCGCGGGTGGCCAGCGCCGCCAGGGTCAGGGCGATGGCCCAGCCGCCGTAGAACGGGACCAGATCGGGCGCGCGCAGGGCGGCGTAGGCGGTGGCGAAGGTGAAGCCCGAGGCGGTGCCAAGCAGGAAATAGTTCACCACGGTCAGCGGACTCGCCCATTCCTGCAGGAACTTGATCGCGGCGTAGATCATGGCGGTACACAGGAACAGCGCCAGGGTGGCGGCGGCGCCGGCGACACCGACGGTGAGGGCGACCTGACTGGCAAAGCCGATGCCGTAGAGGTCGTAGTCCACCTCCAGCCAGTTGACCAGGGCGTAGAGGGCGATCAGGCCCATCACCGCCGGCAGGGCGATGACTTCGCGTGACAGCCAGGAGGTGCGCCACTTGGTGGCGGCGCGCCAGGCGCGTTCCGGGTGGCCGAGATGGAAGAACGAGGCGACGAGGCCGCCGATCAGGAACAGCAGGGCGATCATGGCCCCCAGGGCGTAATAGCCGCCCGGCTGCGCCGGCAGCACGTTGACGCTGGTGTAGGCCTGGCTGGAAAACAGGGCGAGGAACAGGCCCTGGCCGACGCCGATGAGGGTGGTGAGCAGTACGACGGAAAAAGCGGGATTCATAAATACTCCAGATACAAATTTCGCCTTGTAGCGCGGGCGTCCCGCCTGCTTGCGGGCGGGACGCCCGCGCTACATGTGAGAAGGGCGGTCACGGCCACGGTCACATCAGCCAGTCGTCCAGGGTGGCGTCCTTGCTGACTTCGTGGCGGATGTCTTCCTTCTTCAGCGGATTGTCGGCGCGCACCAGTTCGTCCTCGTGGATGCGCATCTTGGTCTTGCGCCGGGG
>CAZONS010000161.1:0-7794 GCA_964581195.1 uncultured Thiobacillus sp.
ATCGACCGGCTGACACGCGCCAATCAGCCGGTGATGGTGCGTACCGTCGATCTCGGCGTGGAAGGCTACACCTTCCTGGCCTTCGATCTGCTGCAGAAGGAAGGCATTCCCCTGCAGCGGGAGCTGGTCAAGGAACTCGACGAACTGATCCGCATCCAGCGCGCCATGACCGCGCGAGCCGCCGACAATGCCCACACCAGCTATGAGCGGACACGCTGGCTGCTGACCCTGCTCGGCTTCCTGGCCGCGCTGGTGGCGGCCATCGTCGCCTGGGCGGTGATCCAGCGTAGCGCCCGCCTGGCCGCCATCACCGAACGTGAGCGCACCAAGTTCCAGACGCTGTTCGAAACCAATTCCGATGGCATCGTGATCCTCGACCAGCACGGCTTCACGGACTGCAACCCCGCCACCCTGGAAATGTTCCGCATCGATCGGGTCGAGGACTTCCTCTCGCGGCGACCGGAAGATCTCGGAGTGACCCAGCAGCCAGGCGGCACGTCCTCCTTCGTGCTGGCGCAACGCCAGATCCAGGATGCGGTGCAGACCGGCCACACGGTGTTCGACTGGACCGCCAGACGACCCGACGGCAGCACCTTCCCGGCGGAAATCGCGTTGCACGCGATGACCCTGGACGGCCGCCCGGTCATCCAGGCCATCATGCGCGACATCTCGACGCAGAAGGAAGTCGAGGCCGCATTGGAGGCGGCCCGCGACGCCGCATTGGAAGCGACGCAGATGAAGTCGCAATTCGTGGCCAACGTCAGCCACGAGATCCGCACGCCGATGAACGGCATCCTCGGCATGACCCGCTTGCTGCTGGGGAGCCCGCTCAATCCCCGTCAACTGGAATACGCGGAAGCCATCTCCCGCTCCGCCGAGTCGTTGATGCGGATCATCAACGACCTGTTGGACTTCTCCAAGATCGAGGCGGGCCGACTGACGCTGGAAGAAATCGATTTCGATCTCCCCGCCCTGCTGAAAGACGTCCTGGCCCTCCATCGCCCGCGCGCGGATGCCAAGCAACTCGGCCTGCGCCTGGAAACTCACGGCGACCTGCCCGACTGGGTGCGTGGCGACTCGCTCAGACTGCGCCAGATCCTGCTCAATCTGCTCGACAACGCCATCAAGTTCACCCAGCGCGGCGAAGTCGTCCTCGTCGCCACCGTCGTGGACGATGCGACGATCCGGTTCGCGGTTCGCGACAGCGGCATCGGCATTCCGCTCACCGTGCAGGAGCATATTTTCCAGGCATTCGCGCAGGCGGACGGCTCGGTGAGCCGCAAATTCGGCGGCACCGGCCTCGGCCTCGCCATCTGCCGGCAACTCGCGTCCCTGATGGGGGGGGAACTGAAACTGGAGAGCAAGCCAGGCGAGGGCAGCACCTTTCACTTCCAACTGTGCTTCGAACCCGGCCAGCAACCCAGCCGCCGACTCTCCGATCACGCCGAGATCACCCGCCCGCGCTTCCCCGGGAGGCGCATCCTGGTCGCCGAGGACAACCCGGTCAACCAGAAACTGGTGGCGTTCATGCTCGAGGACTACGGCATCGAGGTCCTGCTCGCGGCCGATGGCAAGTCCGCCTTCGACCTGCTGGAAAACGAAACCGTGGACCTGGTGCTGATGGATTGCCAGATGCCCGAGTGGGACGGTCTCACCTCCTGCCGCGCCATACGCGCCCGGGAAATGGAACTGCGGCGCGAGCGCCTGCCCATCCTGGCGCTTTCCGCCAACGCAATGCCGGATTTCGAGGAAAGCTGCCGCACAGCGGGCATGGACGGCTACCTGAGCAAGCCACTCACCGACGCGGCGCTCCTCTCCGCGCTGCGGCGCTGGCTGCCGGAATGCGTGCGTGGCGAAACACGCGGAGGACCGGAACAGGCCGCGCCCCAGCCCTCGTCAGCCAACTTCGATCTGAACAAGGTGCGCCGCCTCTGCCGCGACGACGCGGGCAAGATCGAGGAGATGCTCAGCCTGTTCCTGCACAGCAGCGAGGACCTGCTCGGACAACTAGCCGACGCGCTGGCGGCGGCCGATCTGCCCCTGGCGGCGCGGATGGCGCATCAACTCAAGGGCGCCAGCAGCTATCTCGGCGCGAGCGAAACCACCGAACTGGCGACCGCTGTCGAGGCGACCGCCAAGGCCGGCGATCTGGCGGCCTGCCAGCGCAACCATGAGGAACTCGAGGCCGCGTTCATTCGCCTGCTCATCCCGATACGAAAGGAACTGGAAAGCCGAACCGGCGAAACGACGCCACGCGGTTAGAATTCGCGTTTTTCCCGAAACACGCGTACTCCCATGCTTGATATTCAGCTCCTGCGCAAGGACCTCGCCGCCGTCGCGCACCGCCTCGCCAGCCGTGGTGTCACCCTGGACACCGCCCGCATCGAACAACTCGAAGCCGAACGCAAGGACATCCAGGTTCGCACCCAGGACTTCCAGGCCCGTCGCAACCAGCTTTCCAAGCAGATCGGCCAGGCCCGCGGCAAGGGCGAGGACGCGAGCGCGCTGATGGCCGAGGTCACCGGCCTCGGCGACGATCTGAAAAGCGCCGAAACCAGGCTGGCGAGCATTCAGGAAGACCTCTCCGCCCTGCTCATGACCATCCCCAACCTGCCGCATGAAAGCGTGCCGGCCGGCAAGGGCGAGCAGGACAACGTGGAAGTGCGGCGGGTCGGCACCCCGCGCGAATTCCCCCTGGCCGCCCTCGATCATGTCGAAATCGGCGAGAACCTCGATCTGCTCGACTTCCCGACCGCGGTGAAGATCACCACCAGCCGCTTCGTGCTGATGCGCGGTGAACTGGCGCATCTGCACCGCGCGCTGACCCAGTTCATGCTGGACACCCACACCCAGGAACACGGCTACCAGGAGGTCTACGTCCCCTATCTGGTCAATGCCGATTCCATGCGCGGCACCGGCCAGTTGCCCAAGTTCGAGGAAGACCTGTTCAAGCTCTCCAACGGCATGTATCTCATCCCCACCGCCGAGGTACCGGTCACCAACATCGTGCGCGATGAAATCATCCCGGCGGAAAATCTGCCGATCAAGCTGGTCGCCCACACCCCCTGCTTCCGCTCCGAGGCCGGGTCCTATGGCAAGGACACGCGCGGCATGATCCGCCAGCACCAGTTCGACAAGGTTGAAATGGTGCAATTCGTGCGACCGGAAGACTCCTACGACGCGCTGGAGGAACTCACCGGCCATGCCGAGGCCATCCTGACCCGGCTCGACCTGCCCTATCGCGTGGTGGCCCTGTGTGGCGGCGATCTCGGCTTCTCCGCGGCCAAGACCTACGACCTGGAAGTCTGGCTGCCGGGTCAGAACACCTACCGCGAGATTTCCTCCTGCTCCAACTTCGAAGCCTTCCAGGCACGCCGCATGCAGGCGCGCTATCGCGCGGAGAAGGACGGCAAGCCCGGCAAGCCCGAGCTCATCCACACCCTCAACGGCTCCGGCCTGGCGGTGGGGCGCACCCTGGTGGCGGTCCTGGAAAACTACCAGAACGCCGACGGCAGCGTCACCATACCCGAAGTCCTGCGCCCCTACATGAACGGCGCCAGTCGCATCACGGCTCCCGACTGAGCCTGGCGTTACCGGTGTAGAAGCCGCCGAGAAACTCCTGATAGGGTTTCTCGTACTTGGCGAGGATGTCGTAATAGATGCGCACGTTCTCGACGAAGGCGCGCGCCTCGCCCCCCCGCGCGTAGCCATATTTCAGCGTCGAGGCGTACTTGCTCCGACTGAGCAGGGGCAACACCTCCTTGAGGTCGTTCCAGCTATCGGGATTGCGCCCCAGCCGTTCCGCCAGCACGCGCGCGTCCTGAAGATGGCCCATGCCGACGTTGTAGGCCGCGAGCGCCATCCAGATGCGGTCGGGAGAGGCGATGCGCTCGGGCAACGCCGCCATCAGGGACACGATATAGCGGGAGCCGCCGAGGATGCTCTCCTTCGGGTCGAGGCGATTCTTGACGCCCAGATGGTCGGCGGTGTCCTCGGTCAGCATCATGATGCCGCGCACGCCGGTATAGGACACCGCCTGCGCGTCCCATTGCGACTCCTGATAGGCCACCGCCGCCAGCAGGCGCCAATCCAGGTCGGTTTCGCTCTGCGCCTTGTAGAAGTGAGGCGCCAACATGCGCAACAGGCTGCCGCGCTTTTCCAGCACCCCCAACACATCCGCCTCCATCAGGCGCGTGACATGACCGAAATAGCGTTCACGCAGGAGCGTCAATTCGCCGTTCTTCTCGCTTGCCTGAAAGAAACGCATCACATCGCGGGAAAACCCCAGGCTCATCCGCTGACCGATCAGCCAGGCCTGAGGCAGCGACTTGCCGAGCGTGAAGGTCCGCGTCAGGCCCGGGTGGAAATTGCGCGCGATATCGAAACTGTCGGAATCGGCGACGGTGCAATCGCTCAAGCCCAGTTCGACGCGCTCCAGCAGCTCCTCCGAACTGGGCACCTTCATTTCCACCCAGTCCAGGCCGGGATGACGCTTCCTGAGCGCGCGCAGGCTTTCCACATGGCTGCTCTGCGCCACCACCTCCAGGCGAAGTCCGTCCATGTCCTCCGGAGCCTTGGGCGACGCCCGCCCCTGTCGGCAGATCACCCATTCCTTGACCTGACCATAGACCGGACCGAAACGCTGATTGATGCGTCTATCCTCGGTCACGCTCAAGCCCGCCGCCGCGAGATGGGCCTGGCCTTTCCCCATGATCTCGAACAGGCCCGGCAAGGTGTCCGCCAGCACGAAACGCACCTTCCAGCCCTGCGCCTGCGCGAAGCGCATGACCAGATCATGCTCGAAGCCCACCGCTTCGGAATTGGCATTGAGGTAATAGGTGGTCGGGCTGTTGCGCGTCACCACCACCAGTTCCCCGGACGCTTCCGGCGCCGGGATCGGCGCGGGTGTGCAAGCAGCAAGAGTCAAGAGCGCCAGGGCGGACAGCGGGCCGTACACACGGTATCTGAACCAGGTCATTTGTCTCGAGTACGTTTCGTACCGGATGAGAATGCGGGTAGAATGCCGCGCTTTCCCGCACAAGGCCAGCCTTGACGGAAAAGTTGACCCGGAGAGATGGCAGAGTGGTCGAATGCGCCGGATTCGAAATCCGGTTTAGTGCTTGCACTAACGGGGGTTCGAATCCCCCTCTCTCCGCCAAATCAACGACTTGCGCATCTCGTTGATCGAGGTTGTGCATGCGGATCACGTTTGCGTGTGCAATCAGCTCGATACCGCATCGTCCACCCCTCGCCCCCTGAGTCCTCACGACAGGCTCACACCTCGCCGCCTTCCCTGAATCGTGCCCGTTCGATGCCCAGCCGGCGCATGCGGGAACGCAGGGTATTCGGGTTCATTTCCAGCAGGCGGGCGGCGCCGAAAGGGCCTTCGACGCGGCCATGACAGTGGCTCAGGGCGGCTTCGATGTGGCCGCGCATGGCGGCATCGAGTGGCGCGGGCGCGGCGCTCGTCCGGGCCACGATTCCAAGTGACGGCGTGACTGGCGCCAGGCCGACGCCCAGCGCCCGCGCGACTTCCAGGCGATGACCGTCGCCGAGGATGGCGGCGCGTTCGATCACCGAGGCGAGTTCGCGCACGTTGCCGGGCCAGGGATAGGTTTCCAGCAGGGCCAGGTCGCTGGCATCCGGCATCCGGGGCGGCAGGCCGAGACGTTCCGCCGCGCGCAGCGAGAAATGCGCGGCGAGCGCGGGAATGTCGCGCAGCCGTTCGCGCAGAGGCGGCAATGGGATGGGAAAGACGGCGAGGCGAAACCAGAGATCCTCGCGAAACAGGCCCGTCGCCACGGCGGCGCGCAGATCGCGGTTGGTGGCGGCCACCACGCGCACATCGACGGTGAGGGTGCGTTCCCCGCCGACCCGCTGGAAGCTGCCGTCCTGCAGCACCCGCAGCAGGCGCACCTGCGCCGCCTGCGGCAGTTCGCCGACCTCGTCGAGGAACAGGGTTCCGCCGTCGGCCCGCTCGAACCAGCCGTGGCGGTTGCCGACGGCGCCGGTGAAACTGCCGCGCTCGTGACCGAACAGTTCCGAATCGATCAGTTCCGGCGGCAGGGCGCCGCAATTGACCCGCAGGAACGGCCCCCCCGCACGGCGCGAGCGCGCGTGCAGGGCACGGGCGACGACCTCCTTGCCGGTGCCGGTCTCGCCCAGGATCAACACCGGCGCGTCCGTGCGGGCGACCTGCTCGACCGCGTGCATCACCTCGTTCAGACCGGCGTCGGCGCCGACGATGCTGTCGCTGATGTCCTGTCGCTTGAGCCGCAGCAGCAGAGCCTGACGCTCCGCCTCCGCCGCCTCGCGGCCACTCGCCAGTTCGCGCCAGCGCAGTTCATTGGCGAGCGCGACGGCGCAGGGCTCGCGCAGCGCCTCGGCGAGCGCGCTTGCCTCGGGCGACGCCAGCAGGAGTACACCGATGGGCAGCGCTTCCCGTCGCAACACCGCGAGGGCGAGCGGCCCGCGCCAGGCGGCGGGCGCGACGCCGTGGCCGCGTCGCGCCAGCTCGGCCTCGCTGCCCGTCCAGACCTTCTCGCGCTCCAGCAGCTCGCTTAGCGTCGCCCAGGCTTCGGGCGAAAACGCCGTTCGGCGAGTTTCCGAAGCGGCGACGCCGGCCTCGGCCAACGTCTCCAGCATCGGTTCGGCGGTATCCAGGCGGCGGATGCACAGACGCGTGGCGGCGCCGAGTTCGAGACTCAAGGCCTCGGTGAACGCCGCCAGGCGAGGGTGTTGCGCGGCGAGTCGCCAGGCGACGTTGGCAAGCGGTTCAGACGAGGTTTTCCGTGATATTTCATTGGTAGCCATGACATTCAACGGTTATTCCGTGTTGATTGACTATAGCCCCGGGTAACGGAGGATGCCGGGTTTCGCCGCGCTCAACCCAGCCTACGCGGTGGGTCCATTGCGCTGGTCAAGCCAAAGAAACAACCGTAGGGTGCGCCGCGCGCACCATTGGGCGTGAATCGGTGCGCACGGCGCACCCTACGGAATCGCTGGCTTGCCGCGGGTTTTGAGCCGTTATGGGTTGAGCGATAGCGAAACCCAGCACTCCCGCGCGATCTGGCACGCAAGCTGCGGGGACAGGGCATCGCCACCCAGGAGATGCACCATGCAAGCCCCCGCCTTCGCCGCCATCGCCCCGCGCGCGTTTACCAGCCGCCGCACACGGATATGGCTGTTGCTGGCCGCCGGCGCCTTCGCTGGTGTGTTCGCCTTGGGCCACCTGCCCGGCTGGACGGTGCTGACGGAAACGACACCCGGTTTGTCCACGCCCCTCATGCTGACCATCTTCCTGGCCGCGCTGGCCTGCGAGTACATGGATTCGAGCATGGGCATGGGCTACGGCACGACATTGACGCCGCTGCTCCTGCTGGCCGGTTTCGCGCCGTTGCAGATCGTGCCAGCGGTGTTGCTCAGCGAACTCATGACCGGTCTGGCCGCCGGTCTGCTGCATCAACGCGACGGCAACGTCGATTTCCTGCGCGACCCGCGGGCCCGTCGCGCCGCGTGGCTGCTCGCCCTGCTCTCCGGTGTCGGCGCCCTGCTGGCGGTGTGGGTGGCGGTGAGTCTCTCGAGGTTCTGGCTGGGCCTGTTCATCAGCGGCATCGTCCTGGCGATGGGCGTCATCGTCCTTGCCACCCGCAACCGCCAGATCCCCTTCCACGCCGGCGGCATTGTCGCCATCGGCGCCGTCGCCGCCTTCAACAAGGGGCTGTCCGGCGGTGGCTATGGGCCGCTGGTGACCTCGGGCCAGGTGGTTTCCGGACTGCCGGCGAAAAGCGCGGT
>CAZONS010000162.1:0-129 GCA_964581195.1 uncultured Thiobacillus sp.
CAGCGGTGAATGTGGCCAACCAGCTGGCTGAAGGCGATTTGAGCGCCAAGATCGAGGTGACCAGCAAGGACGAGACCGGCATGCTGCTGGGCGCCATGCAGGCCATGGTGAGCAAGCTGTCGCAGATCA
>CAZONS010000162.1:229-7784 GCA_964581195.1 uncultured Thiobacillus sp.
GAAGAACTTGCGGCGACGGCGGAGGAAATGAGCGGCCAGGCCGAGCAACTGCAACAGCTCATGAGCTTTTTCAAGATCGGTGGCGCCGCCACGATGGCACCAAAGGAGGCCGCCGTAGCCACGACCAAGCCGAAGAAGGCCCGTGCCGCCTCGTCTGCATTCGAGCCGGCCGGTCATCCCGAGTTCGTGCGTTTCTGAGGGGGTAGCCATGTCCTCCTTGGTAAAGAGCGCATCCCAGCCACTGGCCCTAGCCGGTGGCGCGGATCTGCAGCAATACCTGACCTTCATGCTGGGCGGCGAAACCTTCGCCATCGGCATCCTGCACATCAAGGAGATCATCGAGTACGGCCAGTTGACCACCGTGCCGATGATGCCGGAGTTCATCCGCGGCGTGATCAACCTGCGCGGCGCGGTGGTGCCGGTGGTCGATCTGGCCAGTCGCTTCGGCGGCAAGCGCAGCGAGGTCACCCGGCGTAGCTGCATCGTTATCCTGGAGTTGCAGGTCGAGGACGAGACCCAGGTGCTCGGCGTGGTGGTCGACGCGGTCAACGAGGTGCTGGAGATCGCAGCCGGCGACATCGAGCCACCGCCGGCCTTCGGCACCCGTATCCGGACCGATTTCATCGCCGGGATGGGCAAGGTCCAGGAGAAGTTTGTGATCATTCTGAACGTCAACAACGTCCTCTCCACCGACGACCTGACCTTGATCGGCCAGGCCACCGCTTCCTGAGGTTCCGCACGGTAATCGCGCATTGGTCGGGGCGTTCCGCCCCATGGAAGGAAAGTTCGATGCTGAAAGATATGAAGATCGGTCGGCGCCTGGCGCTGGGGTTCGGGGCCCTTGGCCTGGTCGTGTTGGCGGCGGGGCTGCTGCTGCACAGCCGAATCGACGGCGTGGCGCAGGCATGGCAGGCCATGAATGGCATCGGCATGGCGAAGAAGGACGCCGTCGCCGCCGGCTATGTTGAATTGGGCAACGGCATCCATCATTTCAAGAATTTCATCCTGCGCGGCGGCGATTACGAGGCGAAATTTACCGCCGACATGACCGCCCTGGGCAAGATCCCTGCCGCTTACCAGGCCACCGGCGCAGTGACCACAGACGAGCAAAAATTGCTCGACGACTTGACCAGACAGATCCAGGACTATCGCGCGGCCATGAATACGCTAGTCCCGTTGCGGGCGACCGGCATGGCCATCGCCGAGCTCGACAAGGCGGTCAAGGGCGCCGACAAGCCGATCGCCAAGTCGCTCGATGTGCTGAACGGCATGGTGACGAAGGATTTGGACCGGATGTCGCAGGAATTTGATGCCTTGCTGGCATCGGTCTGGCGGACCCTGCTGATTACAGGCATGGTGGTTGCAATACTGGCGTTCGCTGTCGCCTTCTTGCTCACCCGCAGCATCACCCGGCCAATCAACGCAGCGGTGGATGTGGCCAACCAACTGTCCGAAGGCGACCTGACAGTGAAAATCGAGGTGACCAGCAAGGACGAAACCGGCATGCTGCTGGGCGCCATGCAGGCCATGGTGAGCAAGCTGTCGCAGATCATCGGCGAAGTGCGCGGCGCGGCGGACAACCTGTCCTCGGCCTCGGAAGAAGTGTCGGCGACGGCGCAGTCCTTGAGCCAAGGGGCGTCCGAACAGGCCGCTTCGGTGGAAGAGACCAGCGCCAGCATCGAGCAGATGAGCGCATCGATTGCCCAGAACACCGAGAACGCCAAGGTGACCGACGGCATGGCGACCAAGGCGGCGGCGGACTCCATCGAAGGCGGCGAAGCGGTGAAGCAGACGGTGACGGCGATGAAGAGCATCGCCGGCAAGATTGGCATCATCGACGACATCGCCTATCAGACCAACCTGCTGGCGCTGAACGCGGCCATCGAGGCGGCCAGGGCCGGCGAGCACGGCAAGGGCTTCGCGGTGGTGGCGGCGGAAGTACGCAAGCTGGCCGAGCGTTCACAAGTCGCGGCGCAAGAGATCGGCGAACTGGCCGGCGGTTCGGTGGACATGGCCGAGCGGGCCGGCAAGTTGCTCGATGAAATGGTGCCCAATATCAAGAAGACCTCCGACCTGGTGCAGGAAATCACCGCCGCCAGCGAAGAGCAGAGCACCGGCGTCGGCCAGGTCAATTCGGCGATGAACCAGCTCAACCAGGCCACCCAGCAGAACGCCAGCGCGTCGGAAGAACTTGCGGCGACGGCGGAGGAAATGAGCGGCCAGGCCGAGCAACTGCAACGGCTGATGGGATTTTTCACGCTGCACGGAGTAAGGGGCGCGACTGGTTGAGCGAACCAAGAAGCGGCCCTGGAGCCCGTCTTTGCGGGAGCATGACCTGACTTGATAGAAAAAATGATGATGAGCATCGATGGAGCAAGACAAGATTCAAATGACTTACGCCGTGTGGTGGCGTTGAACGAAGAGATCAAGGCGGTGGTTGATATCTCGCGCGGACTCGGCCTGGAGGCGATCAACGCCATGCTGGTTTCCCGCAGGGCGGGTGAATCGGTGAAGGGATTCGGCGTGGTCTCGACCGAGTTGCGCGCGTTCAGCGGTCGGCTGGCGACCATGATGGCGTCACTGAGCGCGGATATCGCCGGGCTGGTTCAGGGCGTGGCCGATTTATCCCGGGAAGATCGGCAGTACCGCGCACTGGCTGAAGCCCACAAGACTTGCGATGACTGTCGCGGGCTTGAAGCCGCCCTAACCAGGTTCAATTCGGCCCGTGTTCGGGCAGCCACCGACAATAGGCAAGCCTGGGCAAGGGCACACCTGGGCCTGCTTCGCTCACTGAAGTTGTGCGACAACGGCCGCGCACTGGCTCGTGGCGCCAAGATCGAGGCGGTCTACGGCGGCAACATGAGCGGCGAACTCGGCCAGGCCGGCCTCGCCATTGAAAGAACGATCGAGCGGATCCGCGACCGTTTGCTGGTTGGGGCCGAGATTGCCGGAGCATTGCTGTGAAGAAGCTGACCTACATTTATGAGAATGGCGACCACAACTGGGGCGCGGTGGCGCGGGACCCGGAACGACCAAATTATCTGATTGACACCAATGAATACCTGATATCGAGTGGTGACGAATCCCTGCTGGTCGACCCGGGCGGGTCAGAAATCTTCGCGGCGGTGTTCGCGGCCATCGCGGCTGAAATCAATCCGATCCGGATCAAGGCACTGTTTGCGTCTCACCAGGATCCGGACATCATTTCCTCGCTGGCGCTCTGGCTCGGCTTCAATCCCGAGATCAAGTGCCACCTGTCCTGGCTATGGGCCGGGTTCATACCACATTTCGGCGGGATGGATAAAACCTTTGTCAGCTTGCCCGACGAGGGCGGTACGGTGTCTGTTGGTCGACTGCGCCTGGGCGCCGTGCCGGCGCATTACCTGCATTCCTCGGGCAATTTCCATCTCTACGACGAGAAGGCGAAGATCCTGTTTTCCGGGGATGTCGGGGCGGCCTTGTTGCCGCCGGAACAGGATGGCCTGTTCGTGACCGACTTTGATCGTCATATCCTTTACGCCGAGGGCTTCCACAAGCGCTGGATGGGCTCGAAGGCGGCGGTGCTCGACTGGTGCGAGCGCGCCAGCCGGATGGAAATCGACATGCTTTGTCCGCAGCACGGCATGATCTATCAAGGGACCGATGTGATGCGATTCATCAACTGGTTTGCCGAACTGGAAGTCGGCTCTGGTCTGCGTCGGAGCTAGGAGATCGCGATGGCCGGCGGTGCGATGGAGGCGATACTGACTGACCGCGAGTTCGCCCAATTTCAGGACATGATCTTCAAGATCGCCGGGATTAGTCTGGCACCGTCGAAGAAACCTCTGGTCGCGGGCCGATTGCATCGGCGCCTGCGTCATCACAGTCTGTGCAGCTACGCCGATTATTTCAGGTTGCTCTCACAGCGCCAGGATGAACTGCAAACGGCGGTGGATCTGCTGACTACCAACGAGACCCATTTCTTCCGCGAACCCAAGCACTTCGATTTCCTGCGCCAGCGCATTCTGCCCAGGTTGGAGTCCAGCCGACCCTTCCGGATCTGGAGCGCGGCCTCGTCCAGCGGACAGGAGGCTTACAGCATGGCCATGCTGTTGTCCGATGTACTGGGCGAGCACCCCTGGGAGGTGTTCGGTTCCGATATCAGCACCAAGGTACTGGCACAGGCCAGTGCGGGCCAGTACGTCATGAACCAGGCCCATGAAATCCCTAAACCCTACCTGCAAAGTTATTGCCTGAAGGGTGTCGGTAGCCAGGAGGGCACCTTCATCATCGACCCGGTGGTGAAGAAACGGGTCAGTTTCCGCCAGATTAATCTGAACGAACGCCTGCCGGATGTGGGCCTGTTCGATGTCATCTTCCTGCGCAACGTGCTGATCTATTTTCAGCCGGAAACCAAGCGCGAGGTAGTGTCGCGACTCCTGGAAAAACTCAGGCCAGGCGGCCATTTCGTGGTGGGGCATTCGGAAAGCCTGAATGGCATCGTCAAGGATTTGCAGATCGAGGCGGCGTCGATTTACCGCAAGCCCTGATGCTCAAGCCTCCCCATGTCATCGAAATCTTTCTCCAGCCGGGCGAACTCTGGTTCGGTGACAAGACCACACGTATCCGTACTTTGCTGGGGTCCTGCGTGACGGTGACATTGTGGCACCCAAAGCGCCTGATCGGCGGCATGTGCCATTTCATGCTGCCGTCGCGCGTGCGGCCGCCCGGTAGCGCACCCGATGGCCGTTATGCCGACGAGGCGCTGGAGGCATTGGTGCAGGATGTCCGCAAGTCGCATGCCCGACCGGAAGAGTTCGAGGCCAAGCTGTTCGGCGGCGGCCGGATGTTTCATCCCCTGTATTGCGAAAGTGGGTCGGTGGACCGTTTTCAGGTCCACGACCGAAATGTCTCCGCCGCTCAGGAGTTGGTCAGCGCGCACGGCTTTCAACTCAAGGCTGAGCACCTGGGCGGGCATGGTCACCGCCAGGTCATTTTCGACATCTGGAGCGGTCATGTCTGGATGAAGCACACACCGCTGGCAGCCACCGCCCACGCTCCGGGCACGAGGAACAAGACATGAAAACCATACGCGTCATGATCGTGGACGACTCGGCCACGGTCCGTCAGGTACTGTCCGGTGTGCTATCGGCCGCGCCCGATATCGAGGTCTACGCTACCGCGCCGGACCCGATCTTCGCACTGGACAAGATGCGCAAGGAATGGCCGGACGTGATCGTGCTCGATGTCGAGATGCCGCGCATGGACGGCATCACCTTCCTAAGGAAGTTGATGGCGGAACGGCCGACACCGGTGGTGATCTGCTCCACCCTGACCGAAAAGGGCGCCGAAACCACGATGCAGGCAATGGCTGCCGGCGCGGTGGGTATCGTCGCCAAGCCGAAGATGAGCCTGAAGCAGTTCTTTCTCGACAGCGGCGACGATCTGGTCGCCCAAGTACGCGCCGCTTCACACGCCCGAGTGCGCCAGATGACAGCGATGACGCAGCCGCCGCCAAAGCTGGGCATGGATGCCATTCCCATGGCCTCGGCTTCCGCACCGGCCATGGCGGTGACTACTGACAAGGTGGTGGCGGTGGGCGCCTCGACCGGCGGCACCCAGGCGCTGGAGATTTTTCTGACGGCATTGCCTCGCGTCGTACCCGGCATCGTCATCGTCCAGCACATGCCGGAAAAATTTACCGCCGCCTTCGCCGAGCGTCTCAACGGCATCTGCCAGATCGAGGTACGGGAAGCGAAGAACGGCGACCGCGTCTATCCCGGGCGGGCACTGATCGCGCCGGGCGGGCGGCACATGCTGCTCAAGCGCAGCGGCGCCCAGTACCACGTCGACGTGGTCGACGGACCTGCGATCAACCGCCATCGCCCGTCGGTGGACGTGCTGTTCCGTTCCGTGGCCCGCTGCGCCGGTGGCAATGCCCTCGGCGTGATCATGACCGGCATGGGCGACGACGGCGCCCGCGGCATGAAGGAAATGCGCGAGGCCGGCGCCGCCACCCTGGCCCAGGACGAAGCCAGTTGCGTGGTCTACGGCATGCCGAAGGAAGCGGTGAAGCTGGGCGGAGTGCAACGCAGCGTGCCGCTGGCAGCCATTTCCCAGGAAGTCGCGCGCTATGGCGGTTCGCGCTGACACGGCCGTCATGCCGGGCATGCGCTGTTGCCGGGCTCGACTCAACGGCGCGCTGCTGTTCTGGCTGGCGATAGCACTGCTGCTCTGGTCGGCGGTGACGGATCGGGTGCTGCTCACCCCGGCCCTCTATCAACCCTTCCATCTCGTGATCGAGATGCTCTCGGTGGTGGTCGCCGCGCTGGTCTTCGTCACCGGCTGGCATATCCACGACGAAAAACGCCCGGCCGCCTCGGTGCTGCTGGCTTGCGGCTTCCTCGCCGTGGCACTACTGGATCTCGCCCACTTCATCGCCTATGCGGGCATGACCGATGTCCTGTCCGCGCACAGCCAGCACCAGTCCCTGCTGTTCTGGCTGGCCGCGCGCCAGGTGGCGGCGGTCGCCTTGCTCGCCTACGCGCTGATGCCCCGGCGGGCGCTGGCGCGGCGGACGCGCGGCCTGTTACTCGGCGGCGCCCTGGGCTATGTGCTGCTGGTGTTCTTCGTCGGCTTCCGGCACCCGGACTGGCTGCCCGACACCGCCCTCCCCGCCAGTGGCCTGACCGCCTTCGGTACCGGTGTGGCCATCGTTGGGGTGGCGCTATTGCTGGCGGCGCTGGCCTTCCTCCACCGCCGCCGCCGCGAGCATGACCAACCGGGTGATGCCAAGCTCACGCTCGCGCTCGCGCTCGCCTTGATGGTGGTGGCCGAGACCTTCTTCGTGAATTCCACGGGAGTCGCCGACCTGTCCAATGCGCTCGGCCATGTCTACAAGGTGCTGGCCTATCTACTCGTCTTCCAGGCCATCTTCAGCGAAAACGTGCGCATGCCGATCGAGCACATCCGGCGCGCGAAAAGCCAGGTGATCGAAAGCGAATTGCGTTACCGCGAACTGCTCGAGACAGCGCCGGACGGCATCCTCGTGGTGGACGCGGCAGGCTGTATCCAGATGGTCAACCCGCGCCTGGAATCGATGTTCGGTTATGCCCGCGAGGAACTGCTCGGCCAGAAGCTGGAGATGCTGCTGCCGGAACAGGCGAGGGAGCGCCATCAGGAGTACCGGAGCGAATTCATCGCCTCGCCCGATGGCGATCGCAACATGGGCAAGCGCGGCGGGCTGGCCGGACGCCACCGGGATGGCCACGAGGTGCCAGTGGATATCGCCCTGAGCACCTTCCATTCCCAGACCGGCATACGCATCACCGCCTTCATTCGGGATGTCACCGAGCGGCGGCGCATGGAAGAGGAATTGCGGCATCAGTCCACCCACGACAGCCTCACCGGCCTGCCCAACCGCACCCTGTTCCAGGATCGCCTGGTGCAGGCCATGCAACAGGCGCGGCGGCACGACCGGCTGGTCGCGGTGATGCTGCTCGATCTGGACAATTTCAAGACGATCAACGACGGTTGGGGCCACAGCTACGGCGACCTGCTGCTCGCCGAAGTGGCG